>NHEP01000117.1 GCA_002171515.1 bacterium TMED88
CAAGGCCGGAGGTGGGCCGATGGGAAATTCGAAGGTCTCACGGTCTCCGCCGAAGGTATAGATTCCGCGCCGGTCGTCTTGTGCATCATCAATTGTGATGATGTCGAAGTCATATTTGATGTCGGTCGGGATTTCGGCTTGCCACGGTGGAGCGGCCGGACCTTCGCGGTTGAGGGCCGTCCAGCGACGTCCGTCGCGGCTGATCTGTACGTCCATTGGGTTGCCCGTGAGATTGAAGCCACCAAAGCAGACGATATTCCGTTCAAGGACGCCACACTTATGTCCGGACCGCGGCTTCCAAGCGCGTCTTCGAAGACGCTTCCAGTGAGCTCCGTTCTTCGAGACCCAGACATCTCCAAAGGGCGGGTCGAGAAAACCGTCTTCGCCGCCCATCAGATAAATACGGCCTTTCATCGAAACCGCCGCTGCACCACCGCGACCGGCCCACGGAACCGAATCCGTCACTTCGATCCAATCTTTTCCATCGCGAGATTTATAGACATCGGTGTAGAACGTCCTTCCGGATCCGCCGATGGCCGGGTCGTCTCCAAATGCCCCTCCGAAGACATAGATCCATCCTCGATGGACCACCGCGCTCAAGCCCGCGCGGGGGCCCCAGGGTGCCGCCTCCGTAACGGTCTCCCATTCCACCCCATCGGTGCTTCGGTAGACATCGTTGTAGAAAGTTGAGACCGGCACCTCTTGGCCGGGCTGGCAGCCCGGAAATGGACAGACCAGTTCGAAGCTTTGGCCTCCCATTACGTATATGAAGCCATCCTTGACGACGGATTCGAAGAATGCGCGCGGGGGCCATGCGGCGTCATTGAGGAGTTCCCATGAGGCGCCGTCGTCCTCACTGGCCCATACATCCTGATTAATGATGCTGGCAAAAGGCGGAGCCGGCGGAGGAATCGGTGTCCTTCCGCCCATCACGAAGAATTTTTCTTTCAGCTGGACGCTTTCGAGGCCGGCTCGGGGAGACCATTCAGCGGATGGGTTGGTCTCGTGCCATTCGTAGCGGTTGAAGTCGAGCGCGGTCACGTGTGCGATCAGTCTTTGCAGAAAAGCCCAAAACTCGTGGTGGTTCGGCTGTGCATAGGCGGAGGCGCTAAAGAGGCCAGTCGCGAGAGCGGCGGTTAAAAGAGCTGTGTGTAGACGAGTTTTCATGAGGGGCTCCAGCAGAGTTTTAAAATGATCTATATTTCATAATTGCTCAGCCCCGTATTCTAACGGTCTGGCAGGTTAGGGCTAACTGATTTTGAGGAGTGTGAATCGCCTCGGCATTAATCGAGCGCCAGAGTTCCGCCAAACTTCCCCTCCGCTCAATGCGCGTTTTTTCGGCGGCGAGAAAATTCTTTTTGTATTGCAAGACGAGGTCTTAAGGATTCGCTTGCCGTTTACTTGCCTCTTGCGAGGTCTGCTGTGGCGTTTATTGCCGTCACTTCCCGCCGCTTTAGCCCCACTCCTCTCTGACCAAGGAGTCTCGAATGAGTCCGGCTGAAGTTCTGAGAAGGATGGGGGGGGCGATGCGTTTCGCCACATGGGTGCCAATTTTAGCTTTGAGTGGATCTCTGCTTTGGGCGAATTCATCCAGCGCCGAACAGCTCTATCTCGACGCCCAGTTCGGATTTACTCGAACCAGCGAGGTCTTGTTCGCCTCCAAGCCCGTGGGCGACCCAGCAGTGGATATGGATCTTTATCTCGAACTTTTTCAGCCGACTGGTCCCGGTGCGCCCGATCCGGCGCCGGCTGTGATCTTGGTCCATGGGGGCGGATTTGTGAGCGGGGATCGCAATAACGCCACGCTCATTGAACTATGCGAGGGTCTCGCTGACCGAGGGTACGTTTGCGTGTCGATTGACTATCGATTGGCTGGAGACGACCCGGTGATCGGCGCGGCCTTCTCAGTGATCGAGAATTTGGCATCCAATGTTTCTGGAGGCGCGACCGCGGAAGCCGTGGCCGCTTCAGTGGAGGACAGCGTTGCCGCCTATCAATATCTCATTGCCAACAAGGAAACCCTCGGAGTAGATCCGCAGCGAATTGGCATTGGGGGCTCTTCGGCCGGTGGAACCGCTGCCTTCTTGGCTGGTTACCTACTCGCCGATATCGGCGTGCTGCCCAAGGGTGCATTTAAAACTGTTTTGACAATGTGGGGTGGGTTCGGTTCGAATTTCGGAGCGTTTATTGACGCCGACGATCCTCGGCTGATTCTTCTTCATGGGGACGAGGACGAAGTGAGCCCGATCGCTAACGTGGACGCCTTGGCGGAGTCCGCGGCAGAAGCTTCTCTGTTGAACGAGATCTATGTCCTAGCGGGCTTTAAGCACGGTTTTAATATTTTTACCCGGGAAGTGGGAACCGGGAGAACTGCTTTTGACGCCATTGTCGATTTCTTTTACGTCCATGTCGCATCGGCGGGGGCGCCCTCGGTGCCGGTGCTCGGGCTCCCGGGTCGCCTTCTTCTTGGGTCTCTGATCGGTTTCTCAGCGGTTGTCGGCGTATCTCCCTTGCGAAAGTTTATTCGCCGCAACTAATCCGATCTCGTCGATTCGACAGGAGTTTCTGTTGTCGGGGCTGGGTTGGGTATCGTGTGGATGAGTCGATGTGGGGAGTTGGCTGTGGAGGGATTGGGGCTCAGTTTTGTGAGCAATGCGCTGCTGTCTGCTCGCCTGCATCCTGTTCGGTGTCGGGACCATGGCTGAATCACGGAGGCCCAGATACGCCGTGCGATTTCAGGGTGTGTCTGAGCTAGCCCGTCGAGGTGGAGGGGAGCCTCTCCGAGTCCTGGCGATCTCGCCAGAGGACGCTCCAGAGAAGTGTCCGGTCATCATCTTTTCGCACGGGCTAGGTGGGCGCCCCCGTCGGTTGCTCGGGTGGGCGCAAGAATGGGCCCGTCGCGGGTTTCTCTGTTTGCTCCCTCATCACCGCGACGGGGTTGGGAGCGGGTTGGAGAGGGGCGCACCGGGCCAAGGCGAGTTCCTCCCTGACTTGTCGGATCGCACCGCGATTCGGGAAGCGCTGGCCTCGGATGGCTCGGTCTTCGAAAGCCGGATCATCGATATGCGCGATTTAATGGATGCCCTCGAGGATGGTGTCGGTGTTCACTGCGGCTGGGGTGCGGTGGAGTGCGAATCCATGGGTCTTGCGGGCCACTCGATTGGTGCGTATGCGGCTCAGGTTCTGGCGGGGGCGAGGGTTCATTGGGGCAAAGAGTCCGGCCTGGCTTCGCACCGCGATGAACGAGTGAGTGCGGTTTTGCTGATTTCACCGCAGGGGGCCGGACGTTTAGGGCTTCGGGAGGATTCCTGGTCCGATTTCAGATGTCCCATGATGTGCGTGAGCGGAGCCCGAGATCGGGGGGCTGAGGGAGAGGGATCCGATTGGCGGCGACAGCCTTTCGAAGCAGCCGCAAGCCCGTTCAGGTACCAGGTGACGGTTCCCGGAGCGGACCACTTCGCGATTTTGGGACGGCACACGGGGGAAGGGCCAGCGCATTCGGGCCAAGGCCCCCCGCTTCACGCAATAACAGGCTTGTTCTGGCAAGCGCACCTCAGGGGGGACTCCGCGGCCAAAGCCAGCCTGGAAACCGGTCGGTTTCAGGCCGAGCCAGGAGGCGCCTGGTTCAACTTCGAGGTGGGGCAGGACGACGACCCGCTTGGCTCCGCTTAGGGCCAGGCCCAGTTTTGCCCCGAGGGTGCCCTGTCGGGCAGGGGTCCGTTTGGTGGACCGGTCCGGTGAGGCTTCGCGCGGCTCGACTCTCAGGTTTACAACACGATATTGCCCTAAACGGTCGTCATAAAAGCATATTTATGATCCGTATTCAGGTTATACTACGTATCAAGTGAAGGATTTTTAACCCGGTTTATTTTAATAACATGGGTCGTTCAACACCGATTCCGATTTAATTCTATTCAACAGCGCTTTCGTTTCAGGATTCGGGGTCGGTCTCGTAAATGAGGTCAAAATTCCGACAGTCCCGTCTTGAGATGCCGATGAGAGGGGGATGTCGTGCGCCAAGGCTTCGGCCTAGGTGAATCCCTCTATCGCTGTCAGCGAGTCCGCTTCATGAAGTCCAATTTTTCAACCTTTGCGCTCAATCCCACAGGTTGCTGTGATGCGACTTGGTCTATTGCCGCCTGCCGGGCTGGAGCCATCGGCGTCCTCAATGCGGATCTAATCGAAGATGATTGGGCCATTGATGAGCAGCTCAATCGGTTGGCTGCTTCGACGGGCGCCCGCTTTGGCCTCAAGATTGATCGACTGTCTACGGCCCGATGGGAATTGGTCGAAGGTTTTTCGGCTCGGGGTTTGGCGTTTTTGATCCTCGACCGAGATTGCGTCTCTGCTGATCTTGAGAGGCTGAAGCGTCTCCGAGGCCAAGGAGTTCAGGTCATTGCTGAATTCAGCGATGGACACGGATTTGGTTCCGGCTTTTCCGAATCTGATCTAGACGGCGTCATGGTGAAGGGAAACGAATCTGCTGGCTTCGTGGGGGAACACAGCGCTTTCATCTTGTTGCAACGTTGGCGGCAGATCACGGGCTTACCGCTCTATGTTCGAGGCGGTGTGACGCCCCATGTGGCGGCGGGGTGTTCTGCGTTAGGGGCGGCGGGTGTTGCTTTAGAAAGTCAACTGCTTTTGCTCAAAGAGTCGCCTCTTGCTGGCCGCCTCGATCGCTTGCTGCGCTCTCTGTCGGGTTCAGAAACCGTAGCAGTGGGGCACTCCGAGCGGTCCGAGTACTTTCGAATCCTCGCGAGACCGGATTGTCCGCAAGCAATGGAATTCGTCCGTTGTTTTGAAGATGCGCCGCGAGACGAGTGGCAGGGGAAGCTTGCCGCGCAAATCGATTGGGCCGAGCCCCGTGGAGGCTTGCTGCCGATGGGACAGGACGTGGCATTCGCTCGCGACTGGCGAGATCGGTATGGAACAATGCGCCGGGTCGTGCAGGCTATTGAAACCGCCCGCGAGCGCTATGCCGAAGATGTTCAGCGGGCTGGTCCGCTGAGTGAGGGCAGTCCACTGGCACAGGATTTGGAGACTCGGTTCCCAATCGTGCAGGGGCCGATGACGCGTGTTTCGGATAAATCCGGCTTCGCGGACGCAGTTTCGCAAGCGGGTGGTCTCCCGATGCTGGCGTTGGCTTTGTTGCGAGGGGAATCGCTTCGATCGACCTTGCGGTCGACCGCCGATTGTCTGGGGCCGCGGCCCTGGGGAGTCGGCCTTTTGGGCTTTGCCCCCTTGGACTTGCTCGAAGAGCAGATCGAAGAAGCCGTTCAGTACCAGCCGGCATTTGCCATTGTGGCCGGAGGCCGGCCCGACCAAGTGGCTCAATTGGAAGCCAAAGGGATTCGATCATTCTTGCACGTCCCCTCCGCGGGCCTGCTGTCCCAGTTTATTGCGGAGGGCGCGCGTCGATTTATTTTTGAAGGACGTGAGTGCGGCGGCCATATCGGGCCCCTCAGTAGTTTCGTTTTGTGGAGCGCGATGGTGGACACGCTCACCGATGAAATTGATTCGGGTCGCGTTGAAGCAGAGAGTCTGAACATTCTGTTTGCGGGCGGCATCCATGACGATTTTTCGTCGGCGATGGTCCAGATAATTTCGTCTCCGCTGGCCTCACGTGGTGTGCGGATCGGCCTCTTGATGGGCAGCGGCTATTTGTTCTGTAGAGAAATCGTTGAGAGCGAAGCAGTGGTTCCGAGCTTCCAGCGTACGATGATCGAATGCGGAGAGACCGTTCGGCTGGTGACGGGGCCAGGCCATGCCAGCTGCTGTGCCCGCAGCCCTTTTACCGAAGCCTTTTTTCAAGAAAGGCGTCGACAAAGGGAAGATGATGTTCCCCTCGAAGAAAGGCGAGAGCGATTGGATGATCTCGTTTTGGGACGGCTTCGAGTGGCATCTAAGGGGCTTCGTCGTGATCCAAAGCAAAGTTCTCTGATTCAAGTTCAACAAGAAGAGCAACTGGAATCCGGGATGTACATGGCCGGACAAGTCGTCACCCTTCGAGACCAGGTGACAACCGTTGCCGAACTGCATCATGCAGTTTTGGAGGGCGCCTCCGAACTGCTGCCTTCGTTGGCCCAGCCTGCCGAGGTTGCCTCCGAGAGACCTCGCTCGGCGGCAGACATAGCGATCGTGGGAATGGCCGCGTATTTGCCAGGCGCGCCCGACTGTCGAACATTTTGGAAGAATATTTTGTCCAATGCCGACGCCGTCGGCGAAATTCCCTCGCATCGCTGGGATTGGCGGCTCTATTTTGATGAGGACCGGGAGGCACCGGACAAGGTCTATTCGAAATGGGGTGGATTCCTAGAGGATCTGCCCTTCGATCCCGTGCAGTATGGAATTCCTCCCAAAGGCGTTCAATCGGTTGACCCGATGCAGTTGATGGCCTTGGAGGTTGCCTATCAAACCCTAGAAAATGCGGGATACGCCGATTCTAATTTCGACCGCTCTCGCGCCTCGGTGATCCTTGGGGCGAGCGGAGGGGTTGGCGATGTGGGTCTGCAATACGGGTTGAGGGCAGAGTGGACACGTTTTGCGGGGGAGCTTCCGCCAGACGTTGCCAGCCGACTTCCGGAATGGACCGAGGACAGCTTCGCGGGAATCTTGATCAATGTTTTGGCAGGTCGAATCGCTAATCGTCTCGACTTCAATGGCGCCAATTTCACGGTCGACGCAGCCTGTGCATCTTCTCTCGCTGCCATTCATCAAGCGGCTTCCGACTTGGAGGCCGGGCGCAGTGATTTTGTGCTGGCTGGCGGCGTGGATACGGTCCAAGGACCGTTCGGCTATTTGTGCTTCGCCAAGACTCAAGCACTTTCGCCTCGGGGCGTGTGTCGAAGTTTCGACTCGTCTGCGGATGGCATCGTCATTTCAGAGGGGCTAGCGATGGTCGCTCTGAAGCGTTTGGCCGATGCTGAGCGAGATGGGGACAGAATCTACGCCGTGATCAAAGGGATTGCTGGGGGGAGCGATGGGCGCGTAAAGGGCCTGACAGCTCCCTTTCCTGAAGGTCAAGTGGCCGCGATGCGAGGCGCCTATGCCCAAGCGGGGTTTTCGCCGAATTCGGTCGAGCTTTTTGAGGCTCACGGAACGGGAACGGTGGCAGGCGATGCAGCAGAACTAGAGAGCACGACGCACCTGCTTGGGGAGGTTGAGTCGGTTCCGCGTCAGGCCGTGATTGGAAGCGTGAAGACGAATATTGGACATACGAAGGCCACCGCGGGGGTCGCGGGACTCGTTAAAGCGTCGCTGGCGCTCCATCACCGAGTTTTACCTCCGCAGCGCAATGTCGATCAGCCCAATGCAAGCTTGACCGAAGAAGAGTCTCCTCTCTATCTGCTGAATGAAGCCAGGCCGTGGCTGAAATCGGAACTCGCCCCCCGCCGCGCTGCAGTCAGTTCATTCGGTTTTGGAGGGACGAATTTTCACGCCGTCCTTCAGGAATACGAGGGCGAATATCGAGCGTGGCTGAAGCCAAATGGCGTTGAGCCGTGGCCGATTGCGCTGTTTGTTTTTTCGGGGATCGATAAAGCGGATCTCGCCCGAGAAATCCGATCCTTTTCGGAAAAAATTGGATCGATGGTCAACCCCGATCTCCAAGGGTTATCCCAAGAGGCGTTTTCTGGCTTTAGAGGAGAGCCCGCCAAGCTGACATTGGCGGCGAGCGATCTGGGCCAGTTGGACAGCTTGCTCGAACAGTCGAGCGCATGGCTTGACCAGGCATCGGCGCCTTGCCCGCCGGGCGTATGCTTCGGCGAGTCTGCGGCCGCCAATGGAAAAGTGGCGGTCCTCTTCCCGGGACAGGGATCTCAATATCCGGAAATGGGTCGAGAGCTGAGCCTTGCCTTTCCCGCCGCTGCGGCACTGTTCGCCGAGTCGGATTCTTTGCTTCGTCCCCAATTCGAAAAACGTTTCGGAGCAGGCTCGTCCCTGAGCCGATTCATTTTTCCCCGAGGCGCCTACTCCGACTTGGAGCAAGACAACGCTGCGAATCGCTTACGGGGAACGGATGTCGCCCAGCCCGCCTTGGGTGTGGTCTGCGCGGCGGGCTGGCAGATTTTGTCCGACTTAGGCCTTGAGGCCGACATGTTTGCCGGACATAGCTACGGAGAGTTTACGGCGCTCTATGCGGCCGGAGCACTGTCCTTCGAGGCTCTAATGCGGATCTCCGAGACGCGGGGGCGCCTCATCGTCGACGCAGCCAAGGATGCGGGAGCCGAGCTCGGCACAATGGCAGCGGTTCAGGCCTCCCGGGCTGAGGTCAATGAGGTGCTGGAGAGCTTTGAGGATGTAGTGGTCGCGAACCACAACTCCCCTCAGCAGTCCATCATTTCCGGCTCGATTGCAGACGTCGAGCGCTTGGTTTCCATTTTTCAGGAGAAGGGCATTCAGGCCCAGCGGATTGAAGTTGCTGCGGCTTTCCATTCTCGATTTGTTGAGCCGGCTCGGGCGGCGCTGTCGGAGACCATTCAGGAAATTTCCTTCCAACCCTGCGCGTCTCCAGTTTATTCCAATACGACGGCGCAGGCTCACTCAGACTCTGTAGAAAATTTGTCGGCGACGATGACAGACCATCTGGTTTGCCCTGTCGAATTCCAAACGCAGATCGAGAATATGTATGCCGACGGCGCCCGCGTCTTTATTGAGGTTGGTCCCAAGCGGGTGTTGAGCGGATTGGTGGCCCGCATTCTCGGTGAAGAACGACCTCATCGGGCGGTGGCACTCGAGGGCCGCGGTCCAGGTCTTCGGGGTCTGTTGGATGCGGTGGGGCAGCTCATCTGCGCAGGTGTTTCTCTTGATTTGGAAAAACTCTTTGAGAGCCAGCGGCGTATGGGTCAGGCGTCGGCGACCACGAAGCTTCGCCGTGCAGCTGTTCTGGAAAGCCCTACAGCTTGGCTCCTGAACGGGAGCGGAGCGCGCCGAATCGGCGATCCGCCGAAAAGAGTCGGGCTCTCACTAGAGGAAGTGGAGCAGGGCACGCGAGCTGAGGAGCGTTCGCTTTCTGAAAAATCGGAATCTTTTGCGGAAGAGCCCGTGGCCAATGATCAAGTTCGAGAAGGGACTCGGAGGAAAGTCGTTTTGAAAAAAAACAAGCCGGAGGAGTCCGCCGATCCGGATGTGATGGCGCGCTACTTCGAGATGATGACTCAATTTGTGCAATCGCAAGAAGCGGTGATGTCTCGATATCTAGGGACGGATGTCGGGGTTGAAGAATCCATCCCAACTGAGCTCAGCCGGGGTGATCAGCGTGCGGCTCGACGTCGATCACGCGCGCAAAGTCGAAGAGTTGCGTCTCCGTCAGAGCGAGTCGGCCCGCAGCCGGTTGCCCAGGGTGTATTGCCGGCACCGCAGGCCGCCGCTTCGCCCCCCTCGGTCCAACCCGCGGATCAGGCGGCTTCTGAACTCAACGGCGTAGCTTCGGCTCCGTCATCGACTGCCAACGGGCAAAACAGTGACGGCTCAGAGGCCTGGCTCAGTCGAGATGCAATCTCAGCGGCCTTGTTGGGCCTGATTGAAGAAAAAACGGGATACCCGCCAGATATGGTTGGACTGAATCAAGATCTCGAAGCGGAGTTGGGGATCGACTCAATTAAGCGTGTTGAGATCTTGGGCGCGCTGCTTCAGCAATTGCCCGCAGGCTATGGGGAGCGCCTCGGCGAAGAGCGCCGCGATTTAAATCGAAAGTCAACCATCACGGCCATGCTGGATATGCTGGAAACATTGGGAGGCGAGGAGTCAGCGCGCCCTTTTGATCTAACCGGGGCAGCCGCAGAGGTGCTCGTTGAGCATCCGCTGTCCCGGTTTGAGATGCAGCCCCAGCCCGAAACCCTGAGGCGCGGCGAAGAGGCGGATCTTGAGTCAGGTGTGTTCGTGCTACTGGCCGATCAAGATTGTCGGGTTTTCCGGGCGTTGAGCACGGAACTGCAACGTCGCGGTTGGCCCGTTGAACAGGTTTCGCCTGATGAAGTGGGCTCCGATGAAGAAGCGGCTCAGGTCATTGCCCGAATCCAAACTCAGCATGGGGAAGTCGGGGGGCTGCTCAATCTGACGGCGCTCGAGGCCCGCTGGCTCGATCGCGAATCGTCCAAGAGCACGTGGAGAAAGGAACTTGGCCGGACTCAGAAGAGCTTTTTTTTGCTGGTTGCGGCAGCGCTGCCCTGCTTGACTCGCGAGGCTCACGTGATTTCAGTCAGTGGCCTCGGGGGTTTGTTTGGCCGAGGGGGTTCGATTCGACCTGGACTCTCGATTCAAGGGGGTGATGTCGGGTTTCTGAAGTCGCTCAGAGAAGAGTCTCCGGAGCTCAGAGTGAAGGCTGTGGATCTCGATCCCGCGCAGCCTGTGGTGGATCAAGCAGGACATGTTCTGGCTGAAATAATGGTTGCAGGAAGCCGGGTTGAGGTCGGCTACCCGGCTGGGCAGCGACACATCTTCCGCATCAACTCGATCCCTTCGATGCCGGGGAGCAAAAAAGCCGGCCAGACTGGGGGTGAGCAGAAGGTCGTTCTCGCTACAGGGGGGGCTCGTGGGGTGACAGCCGAGTCGCTCCGTATCCTCGCACGACCGGGTACGACGCTCGTTCTCACCGGCCGGACACAGTGGGTCGAGGAGGATGAGGGCCTTCGTGAGTTACTCGATGAGACTCAGCTCCGGACTCACTTTATTGAGCGGGTCCGGCAAGGTGAACTGCAATGGTCGCCATCGGAGATTCGGAGGGAGATTGGACTGATCCAAGCGGTTCGGGAGATTAAAGCCAATTGCAGCGACTTCGAAGAAAGGGGCGCGCAGGTTCTCTACCGCCCGGTTGATGTCACCGATGAAAAGAGTCTCGCTTCCTTGGTCGAGGAAGTTAGCGAGTCATGGGGTCCGATTAATGTCATTGTTCATGGTGCGGGTGTCATTGATGACCGGGCCCTCCAGGAAAAGTCTGGAGACGATTGGGACCGAGTTGTCGAAACGAAGGTTCTCGGCTTCCTGCTCCTAGCAAAATATGCGGTCTCCACGGCATTGCAGAGTTTTACCGTTTTTAGTTCGGTTGCCGGACGCTTTGGGAACGCTGGGCAAACCGACTATGCCACGGCCAATGAGTTGCTGAATCGACTCGCGGTCCAGTTGCAGAGTGATTTGGGTGATCAGGTCGGAGTGCACGCTCTGTGTTGGGGGCCTTGGGCCGGATCTGCCTTCGGCCAGGGCATGGTGTCATCCTCCGTTGAAGAGCGCTTTCAAGCAATGGGCGTGGAATTGATCAACCCTAAAGAGGGCCAATCCGCATTCGCAAGGGAGACTTTCGCATCGATGGCCGGGCCCGTTGAGGTGGTGCTTGGCGAGGGCCCGTGGGAAGAGAAAGAATCCGCACTGACTCGCGTCGGTCCAGACGCTAGAAGGTCGCTCGGTTCAGCAGGTCCTGAAGGACCCCTCTTGAGCACCACTCAGGTTTCCTGGAATGGATCCGTGGGATCCGTACAGCTGCGGGTCGACCAACGACATCGATATCTTGCGGACCATTCGATCGATGGCTGTCCCGTTGTGCCCGCCGCCGTGGTTCTTGAGGCGATTGCTGAATCCGCTGCTTTGTTGTGGCCGGATTCGTTGGTGGCGCGTGTCGAGGAATTTCAATTACTGAGCGGACTTCAAGTCGAAACCTTTCCGCTAAGCCTTGAGATTGAAGGGCGCCCGTCTGAATCGGAGCCCTCTGTCGTGGATGTTCGTGTTTTCTCGGAGCGAGTCAAGGGCCGGGCATTGCGTCCACATTACAGAGCCCGTGTGGTGTTGGCCGAGCGGCTTCGCGGGGCTCAAAAACAAGATTGGAAGCCCGCATCTCGTCCTGAACTCGAAGCGAAAGAGTTCTATCGAAGAGACTTGTTTCACGGGCCGCTCTTTCATGTGATCCGATCCGTTTCGGACCTCGAGAAGGGGCGGGTTAGAGCCCGTTTTGCCCGTTCGAATCCTGCTCAATGGGTCGACGGCGCGCCGAGCGAACAGGGCTGGATTTTCGATCCCGGTTGGGTAGATGGAGTGGCGCAGCTGGCCATCATCTGGGCCAGAGCGTTTCGCGGTGAAGTCGCTTTACCCGCCGGAATTGCATCGATAGAGCGTTTTGCTGAGAAACTCCCCGATGAATTTGAAGTTGAGTTTGTTCTCGATGATCAGGCTGAAAGTCCACTCATCCGGGCTGACGTCTGGGCCTGGGATGAGGCGGGAAGGGATCTCTTTGTGATCCGAGCCTTCGAAGCCGTGTCCAGCGCAGCGCTGAACCGCTTGGCAGGGCAGGGTGAAACGTCAGTCGTCAAGGGAAGAGGAGGCTGAACTTCTGATGACGAATCACGCCTCCGACGCCCCGATAAATCGGGAGCCGATCGCCATTATCGGTATGGCATGTCGCTTTCCGATGGCGGCCGACTTGAATCGCTTCTGGTCGAACATCCTAGAAGGCCGCGACTGCGTCTCCGACCCGGTCGATGGCTGGGACCCAGAGCGATATCTGGAATCCGGGAGAATTCACACAGCAAAGGGTGGATTCTTGAAGGACCTCTTTAGCTTTGATCCCAAACGTTTTGGCGTGATGCCGAGTTCCGTCGATGGGGGTGAGCCGGATCAATATTTGGCTCTCCAGATTGCTAAAGACGCACTCGATGATGCGGGATGTGGTGAAGATTACGATCACGAGGAAACGGGAATAGTCCTCGGGCACAGCACGTATCTTCACCGAGGGCAGGGCAGCCTGGTGCAGCATGGCTTGGTGTTGGACCAGACTATGGCGTTGCTTTCCGGATTACTTCCTGAGCTAGAACCGATTCGACTTGACGAGATTAGAAAGCTTCTGGCCTCGAAACTTCCGCAGTTCAATGCGGACGTTGCCCCCTCTCTCGTCCCGAATGTTATGACTGGCCGTATCGCGAATCGTCTTGATCTTCGGGGCCCCAATTATTTGATTGATGCGGCTTGTTCGTCGTCTCTTCTGGCCGTGTCGGCCGCTGTCGATGAGCTCCGAAACGGTCGCAGCCGGTTGATGATTGCGGGCGGAGTGAACGCCAGTTTGCCGGCGGAGGTTTCGGTCATCTTTAGCTTTCTGGGCGCACTCAGCGGTCGGGGCCGGGTGCGGCCTTTTGAGGAAGGGAGTGATGGCACCCTGCTGGGTGAAGGTTTGGGGGCCGTGGTGCTGAAACGGCAGCGGGACGCCCTCGAAGATGGCGATCGAATCTACGCCCTCGTCCGGGAAGTGGGTCAAGCCAGTGACGGAAAAGGGCATGGTTTGCTGGCGCCCAGCGTTGACGGAGAGACCTTAGCGATCAGGCGAGCCTATTCTGCGAGCGGGATTGATCCGAAAAGCGTCACTTTGATTGAGGCGCACGGCACGGGTATTCCGCTGGGTGATCAGACGGAGGTTTCGGCACTGCGTCAGGTGTTTGGCGATCGGGAAGGCGATTTTGCCCATATTGCTCTGGGTTCCGTGAAGTCGATGATTAGTCATTGCATTCCTGCGGCAGGGATTGCGGGGCTGATTAAAGCTAGCCTGGCGCTGCATGAGCGCATTCTTCCACCGACCCTGTGCGAGTCGGTTAATCCTGACCTGCGGCTCAGTGAGACGCCTTTTTATGTGAACACCCACAAGCAACCGTGGGTGGCCGATCTAGATTCACCTCGACGGGCCGGGGTCAATGCCTTTGGCTTTGGCGGTATCAATACCCACGCCATCTTGGAGGAGGCTCCGTCCGCCAGCCCGTCTCCGTCCCGTTTGAGCCCCTGGCCGGTGGAGTTGGTTCTGTTTGCCGCCCAGAGTGCTGAGGCAATGGCGGGTCTGCTCGAACGAACGCGCGCGGCGCTTGAAGAGGTCGAGAATCCATCCCTGGCGGAGTGGTCGCGAGCTTTGAATTTAAAGGCACAGGCTGCAGAGGAAGCGGCCTGCCGACTGGCGGTGGTGTCTCGGAGCCCGGAAGACTTGCTCGCGAAACTCGGCAAGGCTCAGAAACGCTTGGCACGCAACAGCGATCCATCTTGGCTGATTCGCTCGGGCGTATGTTATTCAGAAGGCCATCTCGAAGGCAAAGTGGCTTTCTTGTTTCCGGGCGAGGGTTCTCAATATTCGGAGATGTTCAGTGAGCTGGCCGAGCTTTTTCCTGAGATTCGAGGCTGGTTCGACTTCTGGCACAGCTTGTACAAGGCACCCCTAGGCTCGAATCGAACGGACCACTTCTTTCGTCGAACCGATGAAACGGTGGGAGATCCGGAGGGCGATGAGAATTCCGAGCTGCATTCCATGGATGTGGGTTCCGAGCTTGTCTTTGTGGGAAATCGGGGAATGTTCGAGCTCTTGAGCGGATTTGGTATTCGCCCAGATGCCCTGGTCGGGCATAGCTCAGGTGAGTCCTGTGCCCTCGCTGTCGCCGGTGCTGTGGGTGATGGAGGGCAAGACCGGCTCGCTGATTTTATCCGTGGACTCAACGCCACCTACCGCAGCGTTGCCCGCGAAGGGAAAATCGAAACCGGTTCACTCCTGGTGATTGGCGCGCTGCCCCGAGAACAGATTGACGCGGAGGTGGAAGCGTCTTCTGGCTCGCTCCATGTCGCCATGGATAACTGCGATAACCAGATTATTGTCTTTGGACGCGACGAGTCAGAAGTCGAAGCTCTGGAGAAACGCCTGGCGGATGCCGGGGGCATCATGATGCGATTGCCCTTCGACCGAGCCTATCACACCAGCTGTTTTGAGCCGGTGGCCCAAGCTTTCTTGCAGCACTATGAGACGGCGGGTTTGGGCGTTCCCCAGCAGCCGATCTATTCATGTGCCACGGCGGCTCTCTTTCCGAGTTCTGGGGCAGAGGTGAGACGCCTTGCGGCCGCACAATGGTCCTCAACGGTTCGGTTTCGTGACACGATCGAGAGGATGTATGCGGACGGCGTTCGGTTTTTTGTCGAGGTTGGACCGTCCGCAAACCTTTCTGCATTTGTGGGCGACATTCTGTCCGGCCGCCCCTTTAGCAGTATTGCGACAAGCGGTCGGACTCGGAGCGAGCTGGAGCACTTCTTGTTGGCTCTGGGGCAGCTCTACGTTCATCGAAAAGGCGTTGACGTGGCGAGGCTTCACGAGGGACGTGGGGTGGAGGCTTCTCTTCAGGGCGCAATTGATCCTTTGGCGGGCGAACTGCATCTCGATAATACGATGCCTATGGTGCGGCTAGATTCGTCGGATCGCGCCTGGCTTCGTGAGGTCGCCGTTCAGAATGGCCCGCTCGGCCTGAGTCACGCAGAAGTCATCCAGCCGAGTGGCGAACGGGTTTTCGCTGAACCGAAGGGCGAGAAAATTGCGGACGAGGAAGTTGGCCACCTGCCGCTCTTGTCTGAGGCAAGGCGGCTGGATGAAGACAAGCTGTGGGCCGTTTGCGACCTCTCGTTGGAAGACGAATTCCTTCGAGATCATGTTCTTTCAGGGCCTGTGTCGGTTGATCCGGATGAACTGGGCCTCGCCTGCGTTCCCCTGGCGGTCAGTCTCGAGGTGATGGCTGAAGCGGTCGCAGCGCTGGAAGGTTCTCGGTCAATTCGCGTGATTCGGAATGTTCAGGCCTTGGGTTGGCTCACCTTGGAGGAAGGATCGGTTTCACTCGAGGTCGAAGCTTCGTGTGTCGATGATCGGCTGCGGCTTTATCGAGCTGAGTTGCGAGCAGAGGGCGTGGTCGCTGTGGTTGCAGAGTTTGGTTTCGAGGCGGATTGGTCGCTGCCCGGCGTGTCTGAGATTCTGGACCTGAAGCCCGCCGCGTGGCAGGGGGATGCGCTCTATTCCACAGGAATGTTCCACGGGCCGCTCTTTCAGAGTATCTCTTCCTTGAGAGGCTGGAGCCCGCAGGGCATTGAGGCCGATCTTTCGCCCGTCTCGCTGGCCGGATTCTTTGAGGAGCACGAGACCCCGTCCTTGGTTCTGAATCCTGTGTTGTTGGATTCTCTGGGCCAGCTTTCAGCGTATTGGATCGCGCACCAGATCGGAACCGATTTCAATAGCTTTCCGTCTGCGATCGATCGGATCGAGCTGTACTGCGATTGCCCGGAAAATATCGCTGGTCTGTTACTGCGTGGTGTCCCGGTCCAGGCGGAGAGCTCGCCTTCCGTGGCTGCGCTAGATGAATCGCTCGCTTGGTCTTTTGAGTGTTCTGACCAAAGTGCTCAGTCGCTCTTCCGGGTTTCGAATTATCGAAACGTAGGTTTTGCCGTACCGACGCGATATGTGGAGGCGAGGCGTAGCCCGCTCGATGGAGCCTGTGGCGCCCCTGCTCGCTTTTTTTCCGGCGGGCCGACTTTATTCTGGAAAGTGAAGCACTTCGAACGGGCTTTTCTGGCCCAGTCCGGGGGAATCTTTGAAAGGATTCTCGCCCACGCCGTACTCGATGAAAGGGAACTCGACGAGTGGGTGGGGTTGGCTGAAGGTCGAAGGCGAGAATGGCTTTCGGGGAGGATTGCCATTAAGGAGGCCGTTCGTGACTGGGTCGAGGCGCGTGTGGACGAGCGCCTGTATCCGAGAGAGATCGAAGTTCACCGCGACCAAAATGGTGCGCCCTTTGTGGAGGGGTGGTGGACAGAGCATCTGTGCGCGGCTCCTTCCGTGTCTCTGACACATGATCGAGACTGTGCCATCGCAGCTCTCTGCGACCCTGGGCAGCGGATCGGGGTGGATGCAGAGCACGTCGACCGAGTTCAGAACCCGCAAAACCTCAGGTCTGCCTTGTCGCATGAGGAGCGCGCCCGAGTCGCGGCGGCAGAGACGCGAGGCGTGAAAGATGCGGTACTCCGGATTTGGTGCGCAAAAGAGGCAGCGGCCAAATGTCTGGGCACGGGTCTCGAGGGGGATCCGTCCAAGTTCGACGTGAGTTCGGTCGATGTAGACGCTGGACGAGCCCAAGTGAATTGCGGCGGAGTGAGCGTCGATGTTTCAATCACGTTTTCCGAGGGCAGGATTGTGGCGTTGGCCCTTATGCCGGTTTGAGTGAGGTAGGACAAGCTATGACGATTGAAGAAGAACCGATTGCTCATCTCTTGATCGAGATCGTGGATGACTTGATTCAAGATTGGGGCCTTGATCTCGATGAACCTGTCGGGGTCGACACGCTCCTCGTCGCAGATCTTGAGTTTGCGTCTGTGGACGTCATCCAGCTCTGTGTAGCGGTTGAAGAGCACTACGGGCGAAAGCTGGGTTTTCAAGATTTACTGATGCACGATGGCAGCTATGTCCAAGATCTCGCCCTCGGCGAGATGGTCCGTTTCGTAGGCAAACAAGTGAGTGGAGTGTAAGTCATGGCGACAAAGACAATTTTAATCGGGATGGATGGCGCGACCTTCACTGTGCTGGATACGCTCGTCAGGCCTTCGGGTGCAGAGCCGCCTGTGATGCCCTTTCTGGGCGAGCTTTTGAGTCGAGGCGCCTCAGCTCGCCTTCGTTCGACCCCGAATCCTCTGACACCTCCGGCTTGGGTTTCGCTCATGACGGGGCGCTCCCCGGGTCATCATGGTGTTTATGATTTTATCCGGGCCGAGGAGATGCGGGACGATGTTTTTTTTACCCTGTACGACGCTCGGGATTGCCGTGTGGAGACGATCTGGTCGATTGCCAGTCGCCAGAATCGCCGATTTGCGGCTCTGAATTTTCCTTTTACGGCGCCGCCCAACCGAGAATTGAACGGCATTCTGGTGCCCGGTTTTATTCCCTGGCGTCACCTGCGGCGCAATACGACGCCGGCCGGTTTTTACGATCGACTGAAATCCCTTCCCGATTTTGAAGCGAAGGAATTGGCCTGGGACTTCGATCAGGAGAAGCAGTCGCTCGAGCAATTGAGCGATGAAGATCGGGAGGCATGGGTTCGATATCACCTGCCCAGGGAGAATCAGTGGTTTAGGATCGCGGAGTTTATCCTGAAAGAAGATGCCCCCGATCTCTTGGCTGTTTTGTTCGACGGCGTTGATAAAATTCAACATCAAGCCTGGCTTTTTCTCGATCCGAGTCTGCAGCCCGAAGGCCCGAGTGAATACCATCAAAGAATGAGAAGTCTCTGTCTCGATTATTTCCGGCAGCTGGATGGCTTTGTCCAGACTTTGGTGGAGATGGCGCCTGACGATGTTCAGGTGTTGATCGCATCCGATCACGGCTTTACGGCGACGACGGAGATCGTCAGGATCAATCAATTTCTTGCAGAGAAGGGCTATCTGGCTTGGAAAGAGATGCCCGATACGGAAGCGGCACGCAGGCGTGAGGAAAGCATGTTTGCCAATCTCGACTGGAAAGCGACTTCTGCCTACTGTCGTACGCCTTCGAGTAACGGCATCACGATTCGCATCAATGAGGATGGTCAGGAGGGAGGTGTGCCGCCGGCCGACTACGAGCGATTCCGTGCTCGACTCAAGGCCGACCTCGAGAGCTGGGTCGATCCTGAAACGGGCGAGCGATATATCGCTGAGATCCACGAACGTGAGGAAGTGTTCGCCGGGCCCGCGATGGATGAAGCGCCCGACCTACTGCTGGTCTTGAGAGATCACGGATTCGTTTCGATCAAAAACAAGACGCCTGCGGTGGAACCCAGGGAAGAGACGGCCGGCACCCACCATCCCGACGGGATCGTGATCGCCTGCGGTCCCGGCGTTCAGGCGGGTCGCCAGAATGAGGCGCGCCGAATTGAGGATGTAGCAGCGCTGGTCTTGTATAGCTTAGGCCTCGCGATTCCAGAAGATTTCGAGGGCCAGGTTCCTTCCGAGTTCTTTACGGAGGAATACCTGCAATCTCATCCGGTGATCGAAGGCGGTGTAACCCGATCGGTGGCGGGCACGGTGACGGGGGAGGCGATGGAGGAGGACGAGAAAGATAAGCTGATGGCCCAGTTGCAGATGCTCGGATACGTGGACTGATCTCGCATGCCGATGATCGAAGCCAATGGTGTCAAGCTGAATGTGCTGCAGATGCTGCATCCGGATCCGTCTGCTGAGCACTTGATTATGCTGCATGGCTTGGCGACCAATATGGCTTTTTGGTACCTGCGCTTGGCGCCTGCGCTCAATGAACGTTTCCATGTCACCCTGTATGACCTTCGCGGGCATGGACGCTCGGAAAGAACATCGACCGGCTACCGGGCCAGTTCCCTGGCGTTGGACCTGACGGCCCTGCTTGATCGGCTTGAAATCGAGCAATCCCACCTGATCGCTCATAGTTTTGGCGGTGTGGTGGCGCTCGAACATGCAACACGGCTTCCACGCCGTGTCAAAAGTCTGCTTCTCGCGGACAGCCATATTGGCGCACTCTGCGAGGAATCCCCCTACAATCAGTGGCGGGAAGGGGAGGCGCTTCGAGAGGCCCTTGAGAGCCGCCAAATCGATCTCGACGTGAGCGATCCCTATTTCGGCTACAGGCTGCTTAAAGTCGTGGCGGAAATGCATCTTGAAAAGACAGAGGTCCCGTCAGTCCTTCAGGAATTGGTCAACCCTCTTTCGGGTGCACTCAGTAAACGGACGACCCAGCAGTGGTTCAAGCTTTTGACGGAAACTGAAGCCGAG
>NHEP01000118.1 GCA_002171515.1 bacterium TMED88
GATATGTCGCGCCAGAGGACCGCGGTTCTCTGGACCGTGCCTTTCGCGACATCTCGACCCAAAGCATGGTGAGCTGGCGACCGCCTTGCGTTGATGTTCGTCAGTCACCGGCCTCGTTTTCTGCTCGGAAGATTGAGGCTGTCCCGGTCCGATGAGGGTGAGATCGATGCTTTTAGTTTTGATCCGATGGTGTCAACTCTGACCTTTGGTTTCACATCTTTTGGTGGGGGGCTGGGGGTCCATCGTATTATTTTTCCTCTTGGGCCGGGAGCGGGAATGGTTCACAGCTGGGCCATGCGTTAGCCTTAGCCTCGATTCGAAAGGTCGCTTAACAAGGGGCTACTATGCGTTTCAGCTGGGGTCGCGTAAATATCGTTTTAGCGGGATTTCTGTTCTGCATCCTATCGTCTTGCAACGAACCCTCGGGTGAGGTGGTCTCGGCGCTGCCTGTCCCAGCACCCGATTTTCCGCTGATCACCGAGGTCGATGCGACCCAGGCGACGGCCCCAGAATTGCCGAGCGTTCGTCCTCCCCAGGGCTCGCCCAACATTGTCCTGATCCTGACCGATGACGTGGGCTATGGGGTCCCCAGCACATTTGGGGGGCCAGTTGCAACGCCCGCCTTGGACCGATTGGCCGAGAACGGACTCAGTTATACACGCTTCCACACAACGTCCCTCTGTTCTCCGACTCGGGCAGCCCTGAAATCGGGTCGAAACCATCACATGGTCAACGTCGGCTCTGTTCAGGAAATTGCGACAGCTTTTCCTGGAAATACTGGCCAGATTCCAAACACCGCCGCACCGCTGGCTGAGATCCTTCGATTGAGTGGCTACAACACGGCTGCTTTCGGGAAGTGGCATGAAACGGCTCTGACGGATACCAGCGTTTCTGGGCCGCAGGACAACTGGCCAAATCGACAGGGGTTCGAAAAATTCTATGGATTTGTCGGGGCGGAAGTGAACTTCTATCGCCCGAATATTCACGACGGCTTTGCGTTGGTCGACATCGAAAAGGTCCGCGGTTCGGATTATCACTTTGATGCGGACATTGCAGATCAGGCCATTGCTTGGATGAAGGCACAGAAGGCAATGACGCCGGACAAGCCCTTTTTTGTCTATTTTGCGACGGGCGGCGTTCACGCTCCGCACCACGTGCAGCGAGAGTGGGCTGATAAGTACGCAGGGAAATTCGATCAAGGATGGGACAAGCTTCGAGAAGAAACGTTGGCACGCCAGCTTGAAAACGGAGTTGTCCCTGAAGGCACGGTGCTGGCACTCAAGCCCGAGGAAGTGGACGATTGGGATTCTCACTCAGCCGAGGAACGGAAACTCTATGCGCGACAAGCGGAATTCTTTGCTGGCCTTGTTGAGCACACTGACTATCAGGCCGGAAGAGTGATTGAGGCGCTCGAAGACATGGGCATCCTTGAGGATACGCTGGTCATTTACATATCGGGTGACAATGGGACGAGCGCGGAAGGGGAGCGGGACGGGTATTTCAATTGGTATTCTATGATGAATCGAGAGCCCGAATCTGTCGACTACCAGCTTTCGCGTCTCGACGAATGGGGAACAGTGGAGAGCTATCCCCACATGGCTGCTTCTTGGGCGGTCGCCTTTGATGCGCCCTTTGCGTGGACCAAGCAAGAAGCAGGTGACTTCGGGGGCACGCGGAATGGGACGGTGATTCATTGGCCCAGCCGGATTGAATCGAAGGGCGAAAAACGCAATCAGTTCAGCCATGTTATCGATATTGCGCCAACGATTCTTGAAGCCGCAGGCATCCCCGAGCCAGAATATGTGAATGGTGTGAAACAAATTCCCATGCAGGGGACAAGCCTTGCCTACTCATTTGATGACGCGGATGCACCGGAGCGGCACACCACTCAGTACTTCGAGATGGTTGGGAATCGCGGGATCTATCACGATGGCTGGTTTGCCCGGGTGATTCAGACGACGCCATGGAATCCGAAACCTCGCTACCCGATTACGAGTCTCGATGGATGGGAGCTGTTTGACCTCTCAAAAGACTTCTCTCTGAGCCAGAATGTCGCCAATGATAATCCTGAGAAACTGAACGAGATGATTGAGCTCTTTATGGAGCAGGCGGTCGAAAACCATGTTTTGCCTCTGGATACCCGTCTGCTCGAAAGGATGGATCCCAAAATGGCGGGACGGCATGATTTGATGGGCGATCGAACTTCGTTGACCGTATTTCCCGGAATGATTGGGATGGCCGAAGACACGTTTTTGAACGTGAAGAACCGGTCGAGTCGGGTTACGGCGGTGGTCGATACGCCGGAGGGGAGTGAAGCCAACGGCGTGATCTTGGCACAAGGCGGAAGCCATGCGGGATGGGCCCTCTATGTTTTGAAGGGGCGTCCGGCTTTTGCCTACAACTATTTAGGACACGATGTGACGACTCTGCAGTCGAGTGAGACCCTACCCGCGGGTCGTTCAACGATTACGTATAACTTCGAGTACGATGGCGGGGGGCGCGGGCAAGGGGGGACAGGGATTCTCTCGATTAACGGAAAAGAAGTGGCTCGAGAGCGAATCGCAAAAACTGTGATGAACGCTTTTACCGTTGACGAGACGACCGACGTCGGGGTCGATTTGTCAACCCAGGTGGCCCAAGACGTCTTTGCCAATGCGAAGGAGTCGTTGTTTCAAGGTCAGATTGAAAATGTGACCGTTGAAATCTTAGACCGCGCGGACGAAACTTCGTGATGTCGGAGTCGTTTCGCATCGAGTGTGAACCCTTCGACGCCGATCAATGACGGGCTTTGTGGGTTCACCTTAGCTGGAGCGGACCTCAGGCCGGGGCTAAGGGGTAAAAACGATGTATTTGTCGTCCTCTTTAAGCTCTTCCTTGAGAGTTTTGTCAACGGCCAGGGGGATCTCCAGTTGCGGTGGCCATGCGGGCGGAAGCTGCTCTTGATCGATCGCTCGTATGTCTCGCATCATGCTCGCGACTTGTTCGGGCATCTCATTGGCCAAAATGTTGGCTTCCGCCGGGTCTCGGTCAAGGTCGAAGAGCCATATACGGTCCTGATCTTTCAGCCACTGTAATTTTTATCTGCCTTGGCGGTAAGATCGGTATTTTCCATTGCGCCAAAACATTTCTCGGGGAGATTTCTCTGGAGAGAGCAGGTTCTTTCCATCGAGTTCGAGGTTCTGTGGAAGGGACGCGCCGGCCGCTGAAGTCAAGGTTGGAAAGAGATCGAGTTGAGTCACCGGGGTGGCGCGTGCTTGGTGTGCTGGGATTACGTCAGGCCATTCGATGAAAAAATGGCACCCGGACACCACCTTCGAAAAAGGTTGCCTTGAGGCCACGGAGGGGGCTGTTGACTCTGGGTAGACCCGCGTTTCCATCTCCGCCATTGTCGCTGGTAAAGATCACGATAGTGTTTTTTCGAGCCCTTTGGATTTGAGCTTCTCAAGGATTTCTCCGACTCCTCGATCGAGAGCTCGGATCATGGCGGCGTATACTCTCTCTCGGTGTCCATCAGCTCCTGGAAGCGCGTCATAATCGGCTTGCAAAGCAGTCAGTGGCGTGTGGGGGCGCTGTACGCGACATAAAGAAAGAAAGGTCGGTTCCTGTTCGCTTCAATCGCTTTTAGGGCTTCCGCGGTGAGGTAGTCGGTCATGTATTCGGCGGGTCGGAAGCGATCGCCTTCTTCATCCTCTACGGCAAAATTTCCCACTGCGCGAAACATCCGGTCCATTACATCGAATTGAAGCTCTGCCTCGACCATCGCGGGGTCACCTGGGTCCGAATAGAGGGCGAAGCCGGGCATTGAGAGGCATCCCTAGCGATTCGGGGTCTCCAATGGTTCAGCTTGGGTAAGTGTAGTGTTCAGGGTTAAAGGGGCGGCCTTCGGCATAGTATTCACTGGCGAGCATTCGGAAGGCGATGGCTGGCCCGGGTGTAGATTCAAACCCGGATCGGCTTGGGTAGCGTCTGGTCATGAGCCCGGCTCGGGAGTGGGCACATGTTCCCGACGCAGAATAGGCTTGGTCGAAGACCAGACCCGCCTCGGCGATCGAGTCGATGCGAGGCGTCGGACCAAAGTCCTGTCCCGAGGCCGGTCGGGTTCGGGACGACAAACCATTGAAGCCAAGGCCAGGCTGATCTTTTGCCAACGCTTCATCGTTCGCAACTTCTCTGTGCTTTTGAATCAAGGTTGAACGGGATCATGGATCTCCTGACCTGACTCAACGGGCTTGGTGGGGCGGAGATCCTCCCCTTTTGATCCGCGACTTGATTTTGAGTCCACCGCATACAATGGGGGCATACCAGGGTTGCAAGCATCCAATTCCCCTTGCGAAGGCGTCTCTGTTTTTGACTTCGCCGGCCCAGCGTTTGATTTGAGGGTAGTTTCGAAAGTCAATGACTCCCGTTCGGGACATCAGGAAATACTGTACAAACCAAGCGATGTCGGCGTAGGCGTAATGATCGCCCACGAGCTAAGTGTGATCGGAAAGGTTTGCTTCCATTCGATCGAAGAATGCAAACAGCTGTCGTTCCGCATCGAGAATTTGTTTTGAGGAGAACCCATCCGAGACACGTTGGTGAAAATCGGCGGCCGCAGGATCCGTCTTCTGTTTATTGAGAGAGCGCTTGAGTTCATCGGCTGATTTGTGACCGCCCAGGGCGATGGCGTACATATACGTCTTGACGACACCGTTATGGTGTTGGTGGCTTCATCCATCCATTGATCGACTCGTTTCTTTTCTGCGGGGTCGAGCGGATAGAGGGCAGGGTCGGGGAATCGGTCCTCGAGATAGCGCTGGATGTCAATCGATTCGGTCACAATGAGGACATCGTGGACCAAGGCCGGCACGAGACCCGCTGGGTTTATCCTGAAGTACTCGTCTCGGGTGTTGACCCGCGTGAGCAAATTGATCGAGTGGGCCTCGAAATCAATGGTCTTCTCGGCCCAGGCTAACGCCACTCTCTGTGCGCAGTTGGAGAGGAAGAAATGGTCAAGGTGAATCCCCGTCCTGGATCGAATCTGGGGGGACTCGGCTTCGCGGATCGGCATGATTCAGGGGTCGTCTCGCCCGGATCTTCGCTCATATCGGCGTCTGGAATGACCGAGCTAGAATATGTCAATGCTCCACAACCTGTCAATTTTTCCATCGCGGTCCGATTTTTTTGCGGGGCAAGCCGGCTGCAGGGTTGCCGCCCGAAGGTTCCGAAAGCGGCAGGCGTGTGAATTCTTAAGATCTCTGTGTTAGAGACCGCAGGGCCCAAGACCACCTGACGTTCTGCCGAAAGACGGCCGAGCTCGATGGAAAGAACTCCGTTTTACTCCTACCCGCGCGGGAGGCCAGCCGGCCGCGGTTTGAGACCGCGCCCATCTAGAGGGTGACGTTGAAGGGGCCTGTCGTGAAAATCGTGCTGGTGCTCGTCGCTCTGTTCATGCTCAGCCTAGGCGGCGGGCTTGTAGTCTGGGTTGAACGGGGGGTCTCTTCCGACTGGCTTGCAGACCGCCTCAGTCAGGAGATGGGCCGCACGGTTCACATCCTAGGCCCGACTAAGGTCGACTTTTGGAAAGGGCCCCGACTGACGATTCGCGATCTTCAGATTGAAAATCCCCCGAAATCCCCCTTTGCTCGACTGGCTGAACTCGAATCTGTCTCTTTCAGCGTGGCGTGGTGGGGATTGCCCGGGATCCTTCTGGGGCAGCCTCAGCACTCGCTCCAAATTGAGGTTCTAGGCGGTCTGATTCAGGTCGATGCACGGGAGGATGTCTTGGGCGCAGATGGGGTCTGGCCGTCTGCCGACGACCCCTTTACCGGTCTGACGCTCTGGCTGGAGCAGATTGAAGTGAAGAGTGTGAGGGTCGAGGTCGAGACCGAGGCTGGAGGGCTCGATGCCACATCGCTTCATTACGCGTTGTTTTTTTTTCAAACCGGCAATGGTGGCTCCGTCATGATCGGGGCGAAGTCTATGGATGTCGAAATGGAAGGAATCGACGTGCAGGGCCAGCTCCAGCTCGATGCGCCTTTGGTTGAATTCGATGCCCCGAAGCCGGCCAACCTTTCCGGTATTCTGAATGTCCGAGAGCTGAACCTCGTCGCTTTGGGCGAAAAAAGATTCGGCTCTCGGGGGCTCAGGCTGTCCGATGTGAAGGTCCCTGTGCATTTTTGTCAATCGTGGGACGTTGATCTTTCTTTAAAAGCCGAGTCGATTGATCTAAAAACGGGGCCCGCGGAGGCCGCCCGTCTTCGGATGTCTTCGTCAAAAGGGCGGTGGAAAATTGAGCTCCTTGAGATTCGCCTTCCGGTGGGATTGGGGAGGGGCACCGCGCAGGTTTCTTGCGATCAGCTTCCCGCAGATTTGAGTCTTGAAGCAACTGTGACCGCGGAAGGTCATGGAGATCCGAATCTGCCGGATACATCGATCGATATGTCGGGCGAGATGAAAGCTCGCTTTCAGGTGGCCGGACGGGGCGAAAACTGGCAGCAGATTGTTTCAGATCTGCATGGGGACTTCTCGGTTTTCTTGGGTCCAGTTCAGTCCAATCGATTGTATGACGATGTTTATTCCCGAGGCCTGTATCACGCGTTGACAATTTCATGGGGGCAGTCGAACCGGGCGATCATTGACTGCGGCGTTCTTGACGTAGGCGTTCATCAGGGAGTCGGACGCATTCGTCAAATTTTGGTGGCGACGCCCGACTTGGTGATTGGCGGTCACGGAGAGATTGATCTTAAGAACGGAACCCTCGACGTCGTATTGAAGCCAGAATCCAAGCATCTGGGTTTGACTTCTTTGCATATCCCCGTGCTCATTCACGGTGCGATTCGCGATCCTCATGTCGGTCCTGCATGGGCATCGCTTTTGCCTGGGCTGGGCAAGCAGGCGATTGAGTCGCTTTTTGTGGGTTTGGCAGATGAAGGGTTTTGGGAGGGGCTGAAGCCGACCCGTAAAGCGGCCTGTCTGCGAGCCGCCCGGATTTCGCCTCATTGAGCAAAAGGTCATGCGCTGAATTCCGGGCGAGCTCTTCTGCATAGTGCGAGGGGGCAAGCACGCAGTTGCTCAAGGTGTGTTGCAGATCACAAAACCGTTGGTCGAGGTTCCGAATTTCCCCAGGGCAGGGCGGCAGTTTTTTTTGCTGACCGCTTTTAAAATCCTTGTTGTTCTGATGCAATTCCATGTGCAGGTTGTTCAAACTGTTGTCTTCATGATCCGGCAATCGTATGGATGGTTCCGACTTCACGAGTTGGAGTCCAGGAGTAGGGAGACGTCGTGGTGAACGAGTTCAACGTGGTGCCTGAAAGGCCGCTCGCGAGTCATTTCCTCAGGCGATTCATTCTGCTCAGTGTTCTCAATCTTTTGTTGATGCTGGGATGGCCGGCTACCAGCTTCGCGGAGAGCTCCATGGGCTCTCGAGTGGTGGGCTATTACCCGGGTTGGGGAATTTACGATCGAAATTTCGAAGTGGCTGATCTCCCCGGCGATAAGCTGACTCATATCAATTACGCCTTTGCCAATCTCGTCAACGGAGAGTGCGCGCTGGGCGACCCCTGGGCGGACGTGGACCGGCGTTTGGCTGGGGACCCCTGGTCGGGACCCGGTTCGGATGAGCCCTACTATGGAAATTTTCGTCAGCTCAATCTTTTGAAAGATGCGTCTCCAGGGCTCCAGACTCTCATTTCAATCGGGGGTTGGACCTGGTCGGGGAACTTCTCGGATGCGGCATTGACGCCGACGTCCCGGGAAAGATTTGCAACCAGTTGTGCCGACTTCATGCAGGCGTACGGTTTTGACGGGCTCGATATCGATTGGGAATATCCCGGCGGTGGCGGGCTTGCTGGCAATACAGTGCGCCCTGAGGACCCCCAGAACTTCACGCTCTTGCTGCAAGCGCTTCGAGACGAGTTAGATGCGCGAGGGTCGGCGGCGGGGCGGCATTATCTCTTGACGATCGCTGCGCCGGCCGGCGCGGATAAAATTGCGAAGCTTGAGTTGAATCAAATCTATCCGCTCCTCGACTTCATTAATGTCATGACCTACGACTTGAATGGCGCGTGGAGTTCCATTTCAAACTTTAATGCGCCCCTATATCTCTCACCCGACGATCCGACTAATCCAACGGGTGACTCTGCGGATTCGGCGATTCAGAATTATCTCAATCAGGGCGTGCCCGCCCATAAGCTGGTCCTGGGGGTACCCTTCTACGGCCGAGGCGTGAATGGCGTGGACCCTGAAAACCAAGGGCTATTCCAGCCATTTTCGGGGGTTCCCTTAGGGACGTGGGATGCGGCCGGCGGAGGCGCGACCGGGATGTTTGATTACGCGGATCTCGCCACGCAATACATCGGGCAGCCCGGAGTCAATGTGTACCGAGACGAAGCCTCCGGTGTGCCTTGGCTCCATGATCCGAGCCGTGGGCTCTTTATTAGCTACGACGATCCGGTGTCTCTGGCCCTGAAGAAAGAGTACGTAGTCGCGAATGGGTTGGGGGGTGTGATGATCTGGGAAATGTCCAGCGATTTGAATGACGAATTGGTCGATGCACTGGTATCGAGTGGTCCGCCTCCGGTGGTGCCGGGGCTGGGTCCCGTTGGGCTTGTGCTGTTGTCTGCGCTTCTGGGCAGTGTCGCGATTTCTTTGCCCGTCCTCAGGCTGGATTCGTAATTCTGAATCGCAAAAAGCAAATGGACGGCTCGGTTACGAGCCGCCCATTCGACTTTGGTGCGGATTTGGGCAACGATCGGGATCGTTATTTCAGGATGTAGGCCGATACTCCGGAGCCGACAACGAGTTCCTTGCCGTGGGAGATCCCCAGTTTGACTATGGTCGCGGTGCTGGTGGCCGATATGGCGATCATGCTGTCGGTCCAGATTCCGGCGCCCGTCTTGCCCGCGACTGCGTGAAGGATTGAGGCGCCATCGGCGACGTAGACGAAGTTGGCCTCATCTGTCACGGGTGTGTCGACGCCTTGTGTGGAAAGCGGGTAGGCCCATGTTTCGGTGCCGGTCTTTAGGTTGACGCCGTAGAGGTAGCCATCGCTGCTTGCGAATGTTGCGAAATATCGCATGGCCGTGAGGAAGTTGGGAAGAATCGACTGGGCCGATGATCCATCGGGCCACACGGGTTCCGAGACGGTTTCGATTGTGAAGTTTTCGGGACAACCCTCGCAGCCTTCTGGCTCGAAGGCGACGACAAGGGAATCGGCGTAGATGTCCTGTTCGGTGTCGCCTTGGAAGACCTGGAATGCACGCGGTCGGATCAACCAAAAAGGATGCATGAGCGACACGCTTCCAGGGATTTGATCGACACCCAAGGTGGTGTGAGAGGGCGTCATTTCCCATTCGATGGACCGGGAAGTCAGGTTGATTGCTCGAAGCATTCCTGTGTTTGCGGAGATCGGTCGGTCGATTTGCCCTGAAAGAGGAAGGAGCGCGATGGGATCAGCGGCCCCGCGCTCGGCTACGGTCACGCCACCATAGTATTCGTCATGGGCTGCCCCTGAGCTGCCATACCCCGTGGTCTCGCTCCAGATGATGCCAGTCAAGCTCTCATCGAGTACGTGAAAGCCGCCATCTTGGGTCGCGACGAGAATTTCCTCGCCCGAAGAAGAACCGACGGCATCGTAGATCGCGATCGCGCCCGCCACGCGTTCTCCCAGGGAATAGGTCGCCAGTTGTGTGAGGGTCGCGGTGGCGAAATCGTAGTGAAACTGGTGGACATCGCCCCATTGTTCCGCCAAGTAAAAGTCGCCTGCCTGTGAGCGCTTCGGGGAGCTTTCGCTCACGCCCACCGATGTAATAGACGCAGCCACCGACACGGTATACGGGGCTGTGCTCTTGTCGACTTCAATGACGTGAAAGCCACCTCCTTCGGAGCCCGTGAAAACAAACGCCTTGCGGTTGGGGAAGTCGTCGACCACGTAGGGGACTGCGCGAGGGCCGGCGCCGCTCGGCAACGTGACCGCATTCTGAAAGTTTCCTGAAGAGTTGTAGACATGAAGTTCGCTGTTGTAGGAAGTCGCGTAGTAATCGCCGCTGCCGTCGGTGAGGAGCCCGATTTCGGCTCCGTGGGTTGTGGAGGAGGTTCCGAAGGGATGGAGCCACTGGCTACTGGTGAGCCCCCCCGAAGGCCCGCGGGCCGATGATCGATGGGGGTTGGTCGGGCCTTCCCCAAATTCGCTCCAATTATGACAACCGACCAACGTGCCCATAAGAAGGGCGAGCAGAGCCACCAGTGTCCCCGAGGGTCCTGCCTTGACGAACCGACTGCCGAATTCTGAAAACATCTTTTTCCCCTTTTTCGATCGTTTCTTGATTCGCCGGGTGCCGCGGATGCGCCATCAGCGATTCGTTTTTCCCTTCGGGATCTCCGTGAGGTCCCGTTCGGTGATTCTTTGTATTTCAAGGGGCGTGCCGAACTTAAAACGAAACTGAGGGCCACTAGGCCGGGTTCCGGTCAATTTTGGCGTAACAAATCGTTACACTCGTTCAGAAGAGTTACGGACCAAGCGATTCCTGGGTTCCTGAGTTGGGTCGCTGCGGGGCAGGGCTCGACCGAGGAAGACCCGCTTTGCTGGGCGGGCGGACCACGAAACTTCGAACGAAGTCGGTGGGCACGCGAGCGTTCGATTCCTTCCGTGGGTCGAGAGCGGTCTTTAGGGTTTGATGCTCAGGGCCCTCGGAGACGATGACTCGGCCGATGTCCGTCTCCGTTCGGGGGTGGCTTTGGTCGGGGAAGATGGGACTGAGGGCTTCGTTGCGGATGACGATACGGCCCTGGACTGCCTCCGTGAATTTTGACGTCACACCGCACGGCGATTGGACTCGAAGGGCGCAGCCCGCTTGAGGAAGGGCCGGAGACTTGTTTGACTATCCGAAGACGATCAGTCGGTAGGAGCGAGACATGGAGATGGGACTTTTGATGTTTCCGAGTCCGGCCGGGTCGGCTGGGATGGCGCAATTGGTGGAAGGGCTCGGCCTACGGAGTCTGGTTTTCGCCGATACACAGTGTTTGACCCCCGAAGTATGGGGTCAGCTGATGTTGGCCGCTTCGGCAACGGAGCGCATCGAACTCGGCACCGGTGTCACGAATCCCGTGAGCCGCGACCCGGCCGTTACGGCCTCGGCCGCCCTCGGCCTTCAGGTCGCGAGCGGTGGACGCGCCGTCTTGGGGATCGGGCGCGGAGATTCCTCGATGGCCAAGATCGGAAAGCGGCCCGCGTCGCCAAAGCACTTCGAGCTCTACCTGGAGCGACTGAGGGGGTATTTGGACGGAACTCCCGTTCTGCGCGAAGGGCATCCGAGTCGAATTGAGTGGTTGGAAGGACTGGATGTGTCGCCGGTTCCCATTGAAGTCGCCGCGACGGGCCCGAAGGTGATCGATATCGCGGCGCGTCGGGCCGACCGAATTTGTTTTGCCGTGGGTGCAGACCCCGATCGTTTAACAGGCTGCATCGATCGAGCTCGCCGATCGGCCATGGAGGCGGGTCGTGATCCCCAAACCCTTCGATTGGGCGCTTATTTAAATTGTGTCATCCATCCCGATCGCGAAGTCGCCCGCGAGGCCATCCGGGGCGGCCTTTCGGTTTTCGCCCATTTCTCTGGTTTCCAGGGAATGGAGATTGAGTCCCTTCCGGAAGGGGCCCGGGCCGCCGCGCGGCACTTGCGTGAGAACTATGACATGGATCACCACGGGGCCGCGGCAGGAGCCCACGCTCAGGCTCTGGAGTCCGATTTTATCCATCGCTTTGGGATTGCGGGCTCGGCCGATGAGGCGTTGGAGCGTTTTCAAGAGATCGCCGCGACCGGGATTGACTTCGTGCGGATCGTTCCCGGTTCTCGCGACATGCCTGCAGAGGTTGCCGGGCCTTCGATTCAAGCGATCGCCCAAATCGCCCAGAGATTGTCGAGCTAGCGATTGGGCCTGTGGTGCAGCGGGGGTAGGTCCGACTGGGGGGGAGCGTCAGCGATCTCTGGCGGGTGACTGATCTCTTCTGCATTCCTCCATGAGCTCCTGGAGACGCAGCGCATAGACGGGAGAGCCCTTGCAGAGGTCATGGCTTGAGTCATGGGCTTCGCACGTCTTTTGCATGCGTGCTTGGCTGAGTTCTTTGCAAGGGTCTTCGGCGCTCGGCCTACCGCATCCGGCGGTCAGGCTGATCAGCAGAAAGCCCAGACTCAGCGATTGAATCAAGCTCATTTGACCTCTCGGGCGGATCCTCGCCAGGCGGGTTCTCCTAGCGGAGGCGCTCTCGGCGTAGAGAGCCTGCTTCGCTGCGGCGAGCGGTGGCTGCGGGGGGTGGCTCAAATGGGCCGAAACAGGGCTTTTTCTGCTCATTTTGATCTCGGTGGAGACGGATCGGGGGGTTGTGTTGGGCACGACCACAGAAGTTGACATTTCTCAGAAGAAGAGACCACTTCCCGTCACAGGACGCCGGTCACGGCAATTCTCTCGGAAGGGCGGAACGATCGGCTCCAACCGCGAACGGAGGAGTGGATTCATGAGAAAAGTATCGATTTTCGCGATCTTTGCGCTCGTTTTGGCTTTCCCATTTCATGCGTCTGCGGCCCGGGTGCAGGGTTCGTTCTTGGGCGTTTTTTCAGGAAACGACAGCGTCGCCAGTCTGGCCAGCAACCTGAGTCTCGATTCGGCGCTTCTTTCTCAGCTCGCGAAGGTCGACTGGCCTTCAGTTTCTGAAGACGGTTTGGCAATCTCAAACTTGACGCTCAACGAGGATGATGAGGCGATTGCCGGCGATTGGGACTACAGCGGCTCTGGCACCGTCCGTTATTTCGTCGTGAAGGCTGGCCCACAGTACGCGGTGTACGAATATACGACTGCGATCACAGGGGGGTCGACCAATTTAGGCCTCTGGGATACCAGCGAACTGGGCAACAAGGGTGTTTCTCACGTGACGGCCTATTCGTATGTTCCCGAACCCACTACAGCCTTGATGTTGGGGCTCGGTCTGATTGGCCTGGGCTGGATGAGGCGAGGGCCGAGCGAGCGCCAAGGCTGAGAGAAGCTTGCCTCAATCTTCCTTCTCAAAGAGCGTCACCCCTTCGGAAACAGAAGCTGCGCTTGGAAGCGCAGGCTCCAGTCGGGCGCATTTTCCGGGGCGACCACATTTCCGAAACCCTGAACTTGAAGGTTTACGGGGAGGCGTCCGATTCGGAGGATCTTGCCGATACCCCCGCCGAGCGGCACGGTCCAGCGTTCTCCGGAGGGCGCCTGCCAATTGGCGGTAATCACAGGTGAACTCGTGAGGTACCAGCCGCCTGGCAGGTTGTAGTTCACGAAAAACTGGGTCATGAAGCTGTTGACCGACTCCCGGTTGGACTGTCCTGCGAAGGACCAGAGGTTCCGGACGAGCAGCCCGACGGTCCAAGGTTTCGGCTGCATGAGGAGAACGAGTGAGGGGCCCGCGGTCCATTTTCCGGTGCCCGTGAAGTCCGACGTTGCTGTATTGAGTCCGAGCGATGGCCCAATTCCCCAAATGAGCTTCCGCGGGCTTGCCGGCGAAAGAAACGCGGTGAAATTGATGTCCCCCAGCCCATTGGTCGAACCACTCGGAATATTTTGCGGAAGTCCTGGAATCCCGCCATCGATCGGGGCAGGGAGATAGACGATCGGCAGAATGGTTCGCGTGATGATGTTCCAGTTTCCAACCGTGAATGGAATCACGGGTTGGATGTTGAGGACATTGGCCGTCTGTCGATTCGGACCAATTCCGAAGTAGCTATTGTTTTGAAACGGA
>NHEP01000119.1 GCA_002171515.1 bacterium TMED88
ATTCTTTCATTTGAACCTCCATTTGTCACAAAGGCTAATGATTGGTTAGTTGCTGAAGCAATAGTATTTACACCACCATCACTTTCTACATCAATATTAATACCATATCCAGCGTTATTATGAAATTCAGCAACCTTACCACTAGTATCTGTCCTACGTACATCTAAAGGTGAACTAGGACTAGAAGTCCCTATCCCTACATTACCTCCATTAAAATGAGTTACGCCTAAAGACCTAATCGCTATAGTTGTTGAACCTGCAGCAGTACTTGCTGCTAATTCAGCATTAACGCCACTTGGTGCATAAGCGTGGATATTTCCAGCAACTTGTAATTTTTCATTAGGACTAGTCGTCCCTATCCCAACTTTGCCAAGAAAGTAAGAATCATCATTACTATCAACATTTAAACTGTCATAAAATTCTATTGCCATTTAATTATATTTTATATTATCCTATTTTTTGTACCAGCACTCTTACATCATTAGCAGGTGTTGTTCCAAATGTTATAGTAACTGTATTAGTAGAAGCTCTATCTACTCTAGCATAAACAGTTAAATCTGTTACCGTATCATACAACTGAACTATTACATCTTTAGTTCCTAAATTATGAGTTACCGTAGCAGTTGCTGATATAGTGTCTGCAAAAGTATTGTCTCCGTTAACTCCTGATAATAAATTAGAAACAGTTATTTCTTTATTCTGAGAAGCACTAGTATCATAAATTATTAATGAATCTCCTGATGCTGGTGTTGCACCTAAGTCTGTTAAGCCAGGAACATCTAATCCTATAGTAGCAGTACCTGAAGAGTAAGATACCGATAATCCCTCTAAAGCTGCAGCTGCAGAAGCATTTACATTACCTATACCTACTTGAGTTAAACTCGCTAGGTCAACATTTTTATTTACCTCTGTCCAATCGCCATCATCCACTGGAGTATCTTGATTAGAAATAATTAAATCTCCAACTTCTAATGGAACAGTCCAAAATCCTGAAGCATTACCTGCTACAGTTACTACATAAGTCCATCCCTTTTTTACACCTGTTGATGGCGGTGTAGTTGTCGCATCGTAACCTCCCTGGAATATCAAAGCTCCTGAGCCTGCCAATGTTGTATCTACATAGTTTTTAGAAGCAGCATCAGTACCTGCACTAGGCGTTGTTGGAATAGTTACTTGACCTGTGAATGCATTTTGTCCAGTCCCACTTACAGTAAGTTGACCTGATAATGTAACACTATCATCTAAGTTTACTGTTACAGTATCTACTGCTCCAACTACTGTTGATATATTTGTCCCACCTGCTATATCTAAAGTATTACCACTTACAATTGTTTGGTTAGTACCTGAATCACCTGTAAGTGTAAAGCTTTCTATGTACCTTCCATCCAAATCTACAGTTAAATCAGATAACGCTCCTGTCCTACCTAGTGTTAACACACCAGTAGCTGTACTAAAAGCAACACTATCTACGTAGTTATCTACATCAGTTGGTGCTGCAGGAAGTGTGAAAGTGGTTAATTCATGACCTGTTACATGCCCTGTTGAATTTGAAGTTACATCTGTATAAGCATCAAATGTTCCTCCAAATGTTAAAGTAGCTGTAGCTGTAGTCTGTGAATCACTAAAAGAATCATGCGTTACAGATATAGTAGTATTTCCTGCCTGGTTAGCAGTAAATGTTCCTGTCCCTCCTAAAGCTCCTGTTCCCTGAACTGTTAAAGTTCCGTTTCCAACGTCTCCAGTTAATGCGTATCTACCATCTAAATCTACAGTAACATTACTTTGATTTTGAACAGTAGCAGTCAATACTCCATCGGTAGTATTAAAACTTAGTCCTGTTAAGAAATCATTAGCTGCAGAGCCTCCACCTATGTTAGCCCAAGCTGAACCATCATAAAACTTTAGTTTATTACTTACTGTATTATAGTATATCTGTCCTGAAACACCTGTTCCTGGGTCAGAACCTAAATTTTCAATTCGAGCTTGCTCTAATTGATTAGTTGCTAAATTAATTGGGTCGTAAAATATTGGCATGATTTCTTAGTTTAAAAATGCTTTTCCTGCAAATCCTGTAGAAAAAGTCAATGTTATATTATTATTATCTATGTAATTTACATCAGTAAACACTTGAGTGCCTGCAGTATCGACTACAGAAACTGATGGAAATTTATTTAATGTATGCGTAATGTTCCATGTTGCTGATGGAGTAATCTGTTCAAATATAAATGTCTTATCACCTACGTCTCCAGCTTTTACAAAGTTAGCAAAATTATATAACTCATCTAATTCAAGAGAGCCATTGCCGCCTATATATACCAATTCTAAATCATAATAACTAGTATTACTTGGAATAGATGTATTTAAAGAATAACTGATTACACTATAATGACCGAACTGAGATATGTCATCCTGCTTTATTACAAGGATTTCAGAACCTACTAAATAATTTATAAAAGGAACTACATCTTGTCCAGCTTCATCTTCTTTTGCAATAACAAAATTTGATATCTGACTAAAAGGTTTAAAGTTGGTTCCTCCAGTTGAAGGTGAAAATGTTCCTAACCCTGATAAGGGTGTTTGAACATACTTAAATTTCATCTGCTCCGTAACAGAAAGATAATGCCCTAAAGATTCAATAGTGTAATTTCTAGTTGCTCTACCTGTCTCTAGGTCTGTACCTATAACTTTATCTTTACCAGATACATTTTCATCTATCTTGTACTTTTGTATTCTAGCCATTTATTTAATTTATATTATTAGAGCTGTTATTAACATTGCTGTAAGTACAGCTGCTAATAAAATTTTATGTTTAAACGAGTCCTCCATCAGTTATTGTCCAACCAAAATTGTTTACTAAATCATTTTTACGTGCCTCACCTGATGATGTATATTTAATAGTTCCCATATCTAAAGTAACATTTGACAACCCACCACTTTGACATCTCGAAAGTAAAATATCATAATTAGCAGCACTGTAATTATTAAATGTTTTGCCAAACATAAAACCTTGCATTGATAATCCAGTGGCTGAAATATCCCAATTACTAAAATCTTGGTCAAAAGCATCAGCGTTAGCAAACATAAAAGACATATCATTTACAGAGCTTGTGTCAAATACATCAACATTACCATTAAAAACATCAGCATTACTAAACATACGTTGCATTGTAGTTACATTACTTGTGTTCCAAGTTGTAAAATCTTGGTTAAAAGAAGAACAGCTTTCAAACATATTAATCATATCAGTTACATTACTCACATCCCAGCCCATCATAGAGTTATTATTTAAAGATGTACAATCAGTAAACATATCCCTCATACTCGTTAATGTACTAGTGTCCATTCCACTCATATCACCATTAAAAGAAGTACAGCCACTAAACAATCCGTAGGCAGTACTAGTCGCTGAAGTAAGGTCAAAATTTATGTCACTATTGAAACTACTACAACCTACAAACATATATGCACATAATACTAATGAAGAAGTGTCCCAAGAACTAATATCTGAATTAAAAGAAGAACAATTCCCAAGCATAAAAAATGCATTAGTTACATTGCTTATATCCCAATTAGATAAGTCTCCAGTAAATTGTATGCAATTCATAAACATAGCTTGAGTTCTAGTAAGATTACTAACATCCCAAAACTCTATATTTTGAATTGTAGTTAAAGAACCACAAGAAGAAAATGAAAGATTAGCATTAGGAGATAAGTTTATTATATCCCTGCAAACAGGACCTCCAATAAAATTACCACAATTATTAAAAACACTCTCTTCAAAACTATAAGTTCCCCAGCCTAGTACTTCAATTATTTTTGATGCAGAAGTGTTTGTTGTGGCAAAATTCCATTTTGAACATTCTCCATCAATTACTACATTATAATCTCCGTTATTTATATAAGTATGTGACCTGTTCGCATAAGTATTTGCTACCACAGTCCCATCTCCCCAATCAATAGTTCCAGAGTAAGTACCACTAGAAACATAAGGTAAAGTAATTGATTGATTGTTTAATGTTGTTCTCCATTTAGTTTCAAAAGTAGAAGCTCCTGTAGTATTATACCAAAACGTATTTAAAAAATTCATATTTTATTTTATTTTATAAACATGGACAATTATTATATACCATACTTGCTTTTAATCCTGCTCCTGCAACTGTGCTTCCTACTTGTGTTATTCCTACTTTCAGTTCATCTCCGACAGCAAAATCTACAAATCCTGCAGATACTACTTGAGGTGATGCTGATACATTTGTTGTCTTTGTACCTGCATCTATCGTAGGATAATTAGTTCCTGTAAAAATACTAGTTCCATTTTTTGCAACTTCTAAAATAATATCTGCACCTGTTGGAGCTTGAGTAACTGAAAATCTAATTTCTGATACACAATTAAAAGCTCTAGTAAAAACAATAGTAAATTTTTTGTTACCTGCTGTCAAATTAGTTTCTTCATCGCTACAAGCAAAATCAAAATAATCAGGAGTAAATTCTAATTCACTACCTGCAGAGTTTACCTTAACATTCTTCCCTTTACCAAATGTACCGTCTGGTTGACAAGCATAAGTATTTGGAGTGTCTGTTAACTCTATAAACTCAGTAACTCCTGTTGGTGGAGCTGTAGTAACAGAACCGTCAGCCATTAAATACTGTAGTGCTGTACCTCCTGTTTTTACAAAACTATTAAAAGACGCAATACCTGCATCAGCTGTAACGTCTCCTACATCTATACTAATACTACCTGCAGACATTTCTATATCACCAGCAGTAGTTATTCCAGTTGTAACATCAAGTGCACCTGTTATTCGAATCTCTGTGTTATTAGGTTGTTGAGTAATTATACTATCAACTATACCTGTGCCTGTAGCATTCCACATGGTAATAGTATTAGCAGTTCCTGTACCAAATCCAGCAAATAAATTACTAGTACTTATTTGTACGTTTTCTAATGCAGTATATCCGACTAGAAAATCTACGTCAGTTATTACTGTTTTGGTTTCGAATTGTGAAAATTTTAAATTTGCCATGTTTTTTATTTATTAGTTTTCAGGTAGCATTCTTGCATTAGCTCCACCTGTTTCTTGTATACAAAATTCATCAATCTCTGTAATGATGAAATCGGTTATAATAATTGGTTGTCTTTTCTCTACAAACGGTATTCCGTTTCCATTGCCTAGTGCTATTCCCATTATGCTGTTCTTGTTGATTTACTAGATTTATTAAACTTTCCTAGCTGACCCATACCTGATATACCAGTACCTGGAGTCTTAGGCTTAGTCTTTTTTTTAGTAGTCTTTTTTTTACCTTCTCGATTGGCAGCCAATTTTTTTGAAAGAGCTGTAATTGTTTCTATAGCTTTATTACTAAAGTTAATATCGTTTTTCTTGTCTCCCATAATTTATTATCTTTGTTGCAAAGTTACGAAATTTAATTTATGTCAAATCAACGTTCAGATTACCTGAAATACTGGAGGGTAATACGATATTATATTAAAGCTAAATACGGTCTAACACAGGCTGACCTTGATGTTCTTTTGTTTCTGTATTCAGAAAAATATTTCTCAAAAGATAAGTTTGAAGAATTTGATGAGCTGCTTAGCTGGGATGTAAATCGTTTTGATAAACTACTTAGAGATGGATGGATTGAAGTCTTTAGAAAAAGAGTAAGAAATATAAAAGCATTATATCAGCTTTCCTATAAAACAATTAGAATAATTAGTGGGATATATAAAAAACTTGAAGGACAAGAAATCCCTACAAGTAATTCATTTAATCCTATCTTTGCAAAAAACGTATCATACACCGATAAGGTGTATCGAAATTTTATAATTCAATTAAACAAAGAAATTAGAGATAGTAAAAAATAATACTATCAATCACTTAGCCAACAAGAAATTCCAATTAAAATCAATAATAAGGCAACCGCATATAACATACTTAAAAATTTAAACTTATAGTTACAACAAATATACATAAAGATATTGTTCTATAATTATATTTTTCTGTTGCTTGAATAAATTCCCAGCCTAACATAAATCTGTCGTGAGGAAAATGAAACGATATTTCTAATTCCCAGTCCATCATAAAACAACCACAACATCTCTTTCTTGAATAACCGTAAACTTTTTGTTCTCTATAAGCATTGTGTATCCCTGGCGTTTGTCATAGTAGATAATATCTCCTTTGCTTATAACATCGACATCCGTACCTGGCTCAACTACTTTTCCTTTACTATATCTAAACTGAGACGTGTCTTCAGAAGATAATAATAATCCTGATGAGGTTTTAATCTCTTCATTGATTACATCTATTAAAATATTTTTTCCTATTAGCTTCATATTCTTTGATATAATAAAATTAAATCTGTTGTACAATTATTCGTAGAACAACTATAGTTGCTTACAATTCCTTCTTCCTCTTCATTACCATAATCTTCATAACTATGGTCACCTCCCCATATTAACTCAGCTTTACAATTTGGACAATTCATGTGTATTTACTTTTCGCAATTCATATTTCTAGCTTTGCACATGCCATATTTAAATCCTCTGTTGTATCCACAACGATATCCTTCATTACAATTATATTCAGGATAAGGAGCGTAAGGAGTATAAGGACAATATGCCCACTGACCTTTTATATCTTTCCATCCTTGACAAAATCCATCTGCCCAACCTTGTTCGTATTGTGATTGAGTAAATTTATTAGGCTCCATTGATGATACAGATAGAGAACCTAAAAATATAATTAATGCGTAAATAATAATTTTGATTTTCATAATTTGATTTATTTAGTTTCGTATTCTTTTACTTTATGAACTATGTAATTGTTCCGTCTTAAAAGCTCGATAGCTTTGTTTATTTCTTTTCTCTTGTTTCTGTACTCTTCGAATATTTGATTGTGTATTGACATTTTATTTGAATTTAATTAATTAATAATTTATTTAGTTTCGTATGAACGTGCCATCGTTACAATAGCATTAGTAGATAATATAGTTGTAGCTACAGATACTGCATTCTGTAATGCTGTTCGTGTAACCTTTAATGGGTCTATTACACCCATCTTAATTAAGTTGCCATGCTTATCGTTTTTTAAATCATAACCCTCACCTACAATTGGTGGCTTAGGATATATCTTACTGAAGTCTTTCCCTCCGTTCGCTATAATCTGTCTAGCAGGAGACTCTAATGCATACTTCATAATCTCCGCTGCAATCTTCTCGTCAGCTGTGGGTGAGCAGGGCTCACAAATTTCATAACCCAACTGATATAGAGCCATGCCACCACCAGGAAGTATGCCCTCCTCTAGTGCTGAGCGTACCGCACATACCGCATCATCTACTCTGTCATACAACTCCTTCTGCTCCAGGTCCGTATTTCCTCCTACGTATATTACACCAATACCACCTGTTAGTGATGCTATCCTCGACATTATAAAATCACGCTCAGTTTTTGTCTTAGCTATCTCATGAGCACCCTTTAACTCAGCTACCCTTCCGTCTATAGCATCCTGGTCCGAAGAATCATCCTTCAGGATAACCGTTGAGCCACGACCAACTATCACCTTGGCAGCGTGACCCAAATCTTCTGCATTAATAATGCTGAGGTCATCCCCTGTCTTTTCAGAAAAATATGTAGCTCCAACCGTATAGGCTATATCCTGCATAAGCTCATGCTGCTTATAACCAAAGTTCGGAGGTGCTATATTACATATCTTTAAATTGTTCTTCATCACATTGGCTGCCAACGTGTTTATAACATTGGTTGTCGTAGGTGCTATAATAAGTAATTTCTTGTTCTGCTGGATGATTGGTTTTAATACACCCTCAATCTGAAGTATATTACTTATCTCAGCATCAGATACCAGAATATGAACATCCTCTAGTACACACTCATCTTTCTTCTGGTCGTTTATAAACAAAGGACTAGAATATCCCCTGTCTACCTTGATTCCTTTCGTGGTCTCATAATACGTGTCGCTGCTCTGTGACTTCTCCACAGTAACAACACCATCCTTACCAACAGCCTTATAAACATCCGCTATCGTACTACCTAACTCCTTGTCGTTGTTGGCAGATATAATAGCAACGTCCTTCATCTTTCGCTGTGTTAATTTTTTAGATTCATACTTTAAACCCTTTATAACATCTTTCGTTAGCTCATTCATGCTACGTAATACCTCGGTCCTATTTACATTATCTGTAATAAGCTCCGTTCCCTTCTTTACTAATGCCTCCGTTAATACTATCGCAGTAGTCGTACCATCACCAGCAGTAGTAGCTGTCTTGTCAGCAGCTTCCTTCATCATACGAACCGCAAGGTTCTCGACTGGGTCTAATAAACTAATAGACTTAGCAACCGTAACACCATCCTTGGTGACAGTAATACCTCCTATATGTTCCTGTGATTCTATAAGTACTGTGTTACCCTGTGGTCCTAATGTACTCTTAACTGCATTTGATAATTGTGTGATGCCTGAGATTAATTTATCCCTTCCATCATTTCCGAAGCGAAGCTCCTTTGGAGAAAATCCTTGATTCATAATTTTAGTGTATTTAATTTCAATGCAAATATAAGAAATAATTTTATATATAACATGTCGAAGTTAGGTCGCTCTATATATATATATATTTTACTATTACTATTGATGTAAAAATTTTTGACGTTTTGGTTTTATTTATAACATTTATAACACTAGTCTTGATAATCAGTTAGTTAAGTATTAAAAGTCAACACTAACTCAACACTAAACCAACATTAACTTAACACTAATATAAAAAAAAGAGGGAACTACCCCTCTTCTTTCTGACTAAAAATAGTCAATCATCAAACACTAACTAAAACAAAACTATAGTTTCTTGAATAAATTTATGTTGGCATTAGCTAACTCATTAGCCTCTGCTATAATTCTAACTTGTTTACCACGCTTAACCTCTTGTCTTAAACGTGCGGCTTTACTTATACCACTCTCCAAATCAGGAGCACTGTTAATTAACCTTCCATTTTTTATTCTGTAATCTCCAAAATCCATATCGTATATTTTTGGTAAAGATACAAAATTTTTTTAGATATATGTAGTATTTGGGTTCTACCCCATCACACGCACACATGCCCTCTACGGAAACGCAAAATTATATTGACAGGGGGGGTGCAGATTCCTGTTTTTTATTCCTGATTTTTTGGCGATTTTATCTACAGCTCTCAGCCCTAGCAACACCAGTACCTCAGCCCCTATGCATCCCACATTACACATACCTTCCCTCCAGTTAACCTATCCCCTCAACCCCTATCCCCTCTACCTTTAACGCAAGTTAAACTTGTTACAAGCTACGAGAAGTAGGGTAGCCCCTTCTCCAGTGAAACGAGCCCAAATAAATAATAGGGAACAGCCCCTCTGTAAAGCCTTGTTATACTTGCGATTACAGAGACAGCGAAAAAAAAGTAAAAAAAACCTTGTGAGATATCTAGAATTAGACTATTTTTACACCAGAGATAGACAGCTCTTTGACATTTTGAGACATAACAGACTGATAATCAGCAAGTTAGCATAATTTACTAACTTTATCTCACTGATAATCAACGAGTTGTGGCGTAAGTTGTGTGAACAATAGTAGTACTGGAGACCTTATGGGAGCCAAGATGATAACCAAATCTTAACAGCTAGGCTGGGCGAAAATTCAAGGGCTATTGGTGTAGCAACAAACAAATTACCGGTATCTGAAAGACAGACTAGCTAGAGCAATACTAGTACCGGTAGCTAACTTTTAAATTAAATACAATGATAAATTTCAACGAAGTAGTACCAAACGCATACAAAGAAACAAGAGATTTTATTAACCAATTTAACGGCTTTGAGATAGAGAAAGCAGACCAGAAATCAGTGACCTTCACTAACGGAATCGAGGTATCTTATAGATTGGATGTAAGTAGTATGGGACTGGGTGCTTTTGCAAAAAGCCCAAAAAATGCTTTGGCATTACCAATTCAAGTCGTAGTAAGGGTAACTATAGACGGAGTGTATGCTACTAATTTTGGCTGTATGAGTGATGCTGACAATGTCCTATGTTTACTATGGTTTCAAGAGCAAGCAAAAAGTGGTTACGTAGTAGAATCTCTTTCTAGAAGCAAGGCTCAAGCAAAGTATGAGAGGATAATGAAAGGTTAACTGACGAGACTTCAATAGTCGAAACACCTGTAGGAGAGACGAACAAAAAGCCTAAGAGATTACGCATAGTAAAGCTCCCTGAGACTCTTACAGGTTTCTTAACCAGTCGAAAGACACAAATTAAATACAATGAACAAATTTGAATTGAAAACAGGATATCCAAAGGGATACCTACCGGAAGGAGTTAATTACTCTAACTACACGATGCTAGTGGCAATCGCTAACTACTCGGATAATGGTGCTTGTGTAGGCACAGCTACTAGCTTACTGGACGAGGACATTGACATAGCAAGAAAACGAGGGATTCTAGCTACTACTGGAGGATTTATGTCAGCTGTAGCTACAGGGGAATTTAAAACGGCTTGGAACAGGGCTGATGGTGCTAACCGACACGCTCTAACCATAGGGCTTTCAAATAACGAGATAGAGCTATGAAATTCACGAAAGAACAACTAGAAATTATCGCTTATACCCTATCACTTTGCGAGAGTGACTTTGAAGGTAAGACACAAGCAGAGATGCATTTAATACTCGGAAAGCTACAGCAGAAGGGTATTTGGGGAGATATTGATTAACAAGACCTGTGGTGGCTGTAGACAGCGAAAGGCAAAGCGAAATTGCCCACCACTTCTAACCAATTAAAAAAACTAATATGGATGCTTACAGAGAAACAGAGATTAGAATAAATTTTGACAGAGGCTATGAAATTAAGCCAGTATGCGTGTATAACGGCATTGAAGAGCCTAGCTGCATAACATTTCATAAACTCTCCCACGAGATTGAAGAGCTACTAGAATTTATAGAACACAAAGAGACAGGGGGCTATGACGTGTACCTATAGAACAACAATCACAGGTGCTGTTGACAGCCTTGAGTAGAGCAATACTACTACCTGTATCTAA
>NHEP01000120.1 GCA_002171515.1 bacterium TMED88
CGAAGTTGACTTCGAGCTTGTATTCCCAGTCGCTCATCAGCTTGCCTTGGGCCTTGAGCCGCGCGCGGCGGAGCTCGGTGCCGTCGCCCATGGGCGTGGGACCGCCCGCGTAGACCCCAAAGTCGGCCTGGATACGGCCTCCGACCCGAAACTGATACGCGCCGTCTTCGCTGGTGACCCGCAGGCCGCTCCAGCCGGCTTCGGCCTTAAACTTGCGCTTGGGCTTGGTCTTCGGCGCGGGGGGCTTTTCGGCTTTATTGGTGGCCGCAGCCGTTTCGGTCTGGGCCGGCGCTTGTGATTTTTCGGCGGTTTCGTCGCTCTCGGATTTGGACCGGGCGAGATCGAGCAGTTCGCGATAGCGCGCCTCGCTGATCGTCCCGTCTTGATAAAGAATCTCAAGGATCGCTTCGTTGAAATTCTCCGAGTCCCCGGCGTGGACTGTGTTGGATCCGAGGCCGGCCACCGAGGTCACTACGAGAGCGAGAAGAATCCGCATCGTCCAATCAAAAAGCTGTGCACGCCACCTTTGGGTTACCAAGTCGTTCTCCTTGCCGAAAATGAAGCACGGGGGGATTGGACAAGGATCCTCGTCCGCTGCTTTCCCCGTGTATCCACCATTTGAGCCGGGACGGTATGGGGAAGGCATGACGAAGCAAAGCAGCCGATGTGACAATTCGGTGAATATATGGACGCAGTCGAGACTTGTTCTTCCGGGAATCGTCGGAGAGCTGATGTCCTGCGGGGGGGGCAAGTCGTCCGACGGGAAGCTCGTGTGTCCATTCTCCTCGGTTCGATGGGCCAGATTCGGCTGACCCGGACGGGCTCGATTCCGCGGCTGAGGTCTCTTGGATCTCGCCTCTGGCATGGCTGGCAGAGCACGCGGGATGAGCCCCCTCGGTGAAGCTGATTCCCCACAAAGTGAAGTGGCCTACACTCGCCCGCCATCGAAGGCGGTCTTTCACAGGTCGGTCAGGATGTGGAAGAGAGGCTGGGGGGCCACGTGACGCGGTTCGATGAAAGGCCGAATCTGGATTGGGCCGTTCCCGGGCGGAGCGAATTGGGAGATTGAATTCTGAGCCCCGATGCATCCGTACATCCCGAAGGCGTTGCGGGCAGCCCGCTCAGGCTCCTCGTCGCTGCGGTTTGCGTCGTCGGCGCCCTGGCTGCGGGGTTGGTCTGGATGGCGATCTCACCGCCCGGAATCTTCTCTGACTCGGTTTCGGGTTTTTATGTGATGCGCTCCATGGAGCAGGGGGCGCCTGCCAACCACACCCATCGCGTTGATGAAGATGACATCGCGCGGAGCTTGAGTGATTTCACTTCTTGGTGGACGCCAGGCCAATACGTCGTGCCGTGGGCCTTCCGGGGCCTCGGTTTGGATCTCGGCAACAGCATGCGGGTCACCGTGGCGCTGGCGTGGTTCCTCGGTTTGGCGGGTTATTGGATTCTCTTTAGAGCATTAGGCTTCTCCTCCGATGTGGCGGCCACCAGCTTGGCGGTCATTTTTTCACAGTCATACGTCTTGGGCTGGGGACGGTTCTATCACGGCGGGGAACTCCTGATGTGGAGTTATTTGCCCTGGTTCGCATTGCTTGCCATGCGGTTTCGTGGCGAACGGTTCTACGAGCCTCTGATTCTCGGCGTGGCCCTGATTTTCGGAATTTTTCTCAAGTCCGCGTTTCTGATCTTTGGGGCGGCCGCCCTGGGCGGGATCTTCCTCTCTCGGGTGGGGAGTGTGCGGAGTCTTTTTTCGAGAGAATCGCTTCGCGGGTTGGGGACTGTCTTCTTGGCCGTTCTGTTTTCCCTGTTGGCGTTTTGGCTCTATACCTCGGCGGGAAGCTCGCCCGCCGGAACAAAGGCTTGGGTCCCGGCCATGCCCGCGTTTCGGGCCATCCTCTTTGCGGCCGCCGCGCCGCTCGCAAGCATCTTTGATCTCGGTACCCCGTTTATCCCAGAGTCTGAATCGGTCGAGTGGCCCTTCGAGGGCCTCTTCCTTCCTCTCTTGTTTCTTGCGGTGTGCACAGGATTTCTCATCTTGGCGGTCCTGCGGTACGTCTCTTGTCGCCGGGAGTATTACGGGCTCGCTTTTGGGATTTACTGCGGCGCGGTGATCGCCTTTTCGATCGCTTGGTCGCTTGACCTATTGATCAGCTTTAATGTGCGCCATTTCCGCTTGGCGGCCATTTTGTTGATTCCTGGGATTGTGGCTTTGCTTTGCCAATCGACGGCTCGGCCTTGGCGTCATGTTTTTTTCGTCGGCTTGCTGGTCGCCTCAATGTACTCGGTTTGGAGTTTTGCCTATCCCGAATCGAACAAGCCCCTCGAACGGGCTGTCGGGCCCGCCGGCTTTTCGCACATTTATGTGGACCAGGGCGCGCTCGATGCTCTGGTTGAACTCGATGCCGAATTCGAAGGGTCGCAGGCACTGATTGGCGTGCCCTGGCCGCAAATGGGGCTTGAGATCCAGCACAGTCGTGTATTCGATATGAGGACGGGTTTGCGCGGGGCCCAGTTCTACAGACATAAAGTCCTCTTTGGAGAGGTGGACCATTTGCTGATCGTTCTACCCGTGGATGGCGCTGGAATGGATTCGGCTCGCCAGGCTCTGAGGGCATTTCGAGGTCATTCCGACTGGCGTAGAATTCATCCGGAAGTTGAGGGCTATCTCTTTATGTACTCGGGGGCCACGGATTTTTCGCGGTGAGTCATTTGCGTTCGAGAAGCCAAGGAGCGCGCTGCGTGAAAAACGGATGTGGTCGCTTGTCGATCCTGATAGTCGTTTTTTTGTGCATGACCTTTTGTCTCGGTGGCTGCGGGGCATCCCCACAAGAAAATGGTCCGCCCAATATTTTCCTTCTGACGATCGAGTCTTTGCGTCCCGATCATCTGAGCTTTTACACGGGCCCTCGGCCCACCAGCCCGAATTTGGATTCTCTGGCCAAAGAATCGGTTGTCTTTGAGGATGCGCATTCGGTCACCAGTTGGACTCTGGCCTCTCACGCTTCCATTTTTTCGGGCCTCTATCCATCGGCTCATGGGGCGGTCGGGGCGCGCAGCCGGCTCGATGATGGGGTCATGACGCTGGCCGAAATTCTCTCTAAGGCCGGCTATGAGACCGCGGGCTTTGCAACGGGCCCCTACTTGGGGCGTCGCCATAACTTGAATCAAGGTTTTGAGCATTATGATGATTCAGCCGCCACGGTCGGTCTGTCGGGCGGTGCACATGATGACGTGACGACCCCGATCCTTGAGCCTTTAGTCACCCAATTTCTGACGTCTCGGCGGGATGAGCCGGCGCCGCTTTTTTTCTTCGCCTATCTGTGGGATCCGCATTATGACTACATCCCGCCGCCGCCCTTCGACACGATGTTTGTCGATTCTGATGCCGATCCCATCGACGTGACCCGGTATGAGTCCAGCCTGATTGTCGATGCGGGCATCAGCGAGGCTGAGCTTCGCTACGTCGAGAGCCAATATGATGGCGAAATCCGCTTCACAGACGATTATTTGGGACGGTTTTTTGATCTGCTCAAAGAACAGGGACTGTGGGACAACAGCCTCATTATCGTGACGGCGGATCACGGTGAGGAATTTTTTGATCACGGCCAGAAGGGGCATAAGCGAACGCTCTACGTCGAAAGCGTGCATGTGCCTTTGCTGATTAAATTTCCCCAACGTGCTCAAGTCGGCCGAGACGACAGACTGGTGAGTCTGGTTGATCTTTTTCCGACTATTCTAGAAGCCGCCAGGATCAAGTCTGATGTCGAGCATCAAGGCACTTCTTTATTGCAGAGTGACCCGAAGCCGGACAGATCGATCTTTTTTGAACTTCTTTCGACTTTTTACCATCGAATGGGGGAGGGCCAAGGTTTCAAAAAAGAGGAACAGGAGTGGTGGGGGGTACGTCAAGGCGATGACAAACTTCTCCTCGTTCCGGCTGATCAACGCGTCGAACTCTACCGGACTCGCCAGGACCCGACCGAGCAGCTGAACGTAGCCATCGAGGATACGGAACTTGTCGGTCGTCTGTCGGAGAAAATCGCTGCGTGGAGGAGAGAGAGTGCGAGGCTCGGGCGAAATCACCAGGCGACCGAGGCCGAGTTGGACCCGGAGCAGTTGGAAAGGCTCCGGGCACTCGGTTATCTCGGCCCCGAACCGGCAGCCACCTCATCCAAAGCTTCGGCGGATTCCCCAACCAGGGACGAAGGCGGTTGAGTCTTCTCCGGGATCCGGGCCGACCGAGGCCCGCAAGGAGTTGGAAGACGCTTCCGATGCGGAAGTGGGCATGGCAAGGGAACAGTAAAAGCCGCGCAGGCATCCAAATCGCGCCCAGACGAGAGTGCAAGCATGTTTCACTGCTCTCAAGACGCGTCGCCGAGCGGCCGAATTGGATGCCCGGGCGTACACGCGCCGTACGGGGCTTGACGTCTCAGGGCGATCTTCGAAGACGTCCGGATTAGGCGTAACGAGGCTTAAATGTTCTTGCCTTTATCCGCTGGAATTTTGTAACGGAATGGGGCAGCTTCTGCGGTGTTTTGGGCGCTTCGGTCCGCTTCGCTTGGTCCCAATAGGAGAATTCAGATGAAGACCATGACTGTTCAGGTCAAGCTTTTTTTTGCGCTTCTGAGCCTATCGATTCCAGTGCTCGGATCTGTAGGGTGCTCCGATCGTACGGCGGAATATCAAGAATTCTTTGAGCGGGGGAACGCCTATCAGGCGGAAGGTCGGGATAGCGAGGCCATTATTGAGTATCGAAACGCTTTGCAGGCGGACCCCAACCAGGCTGCTGCACATGAAGCGTTGGCGAGGTCCTATCTCAATGCCGAGCAGGCGGAGAAGGCTTTTTGGGAGTTGGCGGAAACCGTTCGTCTGGATCCCGACAATACTGAGGCCCGTCAGACTTTTGCAGCGATGGCGTTGGCCGCTGGGCAAAATGACCTGCTTCTTGAGCAAGCGGAAGCCATTGTAGGACTGGAGCCCGATAATCCAGAGGGGCAGCTTCTGCTCGGTCAGGCGTATCTTGTGACCGGCCAACCTGATAAAGCAGAAGCGCCGCTTCGACGCGCCATCGAGCTGGCGCCAGACATCGGCGCTAGCTACGCGGTTTTGTCGGCACTGTATGCGAGCCAGGGTGATTATGATCAGTCGGAAGCGCTTTTGAGAGAGGCGATTGAAGTCGAGCCTCAGATCGAAATGTGGAATTTGCTTGTGGAGCAGTTCCTGAGCCAGGGGAAAGAGGAAGAGGCCGAGGAGGCCTTGAAGGCTGCTCTGGAGTGGTCGTTGACGCGTTTCGATGAAGAGAAGCTCGAAGCTGATTCTGATTCGGATGCCGCAGTAACCTATGTGGCGCTGGCTCTTTTCTATCTGCAGCGGGAGCGAGAGGACGAAGCCGTGGCGCTCCTTCAAGAGGGCATCGCCAGAGTTCCGGGGGAGATCCTCGTTGTTCAGGCGTTGGCTAATTACTATCGGGTGGAGGGCGAAGGCGAAAAAGCCGACGAGTTGATCGAGCAAGCTGCGGCGATCGACGAGTCGAACCCAGAGCCCCTTCTTCTGGTGTCCGCTGTGCGAGCGAGGGCCGGAGACGCGGAGGGGGCGATCGAGTTCGCGGAAAAGGCGCTGTTAGCGGACCCTGGATCGGTTGAGGCGCGACTTCGCAAAGCCGAAATCTTGATCGATACGGGAGCCCGGAGTAAAGATTCAGAACGCCTTGCGGAAGGAAAAGCCATCGTGGACGAAGTGCTGTCGGAGGATCAGACAAATCCACCGGCGCAAATCGTGTTGGCGAAATACGAGCTGGTGCAAGGCAACCCGCAAGGGGCGATTGAGTCGGCGCGCTCCGCCCTCGACGCTCAGCCGAATTGGTCTCAGGGGCACTTCATCATCGGGTCCGCTTATCTGGCCTTGGGCGATCAGCGTAGAGCGCGGGGGGAATTGGCTAGGGCGGTTGAGCTCGACTCTAGGCTGAGTGACGCCCAACGGCTCCTGATCAAGGTGCATCTCGATCTCGGCGAGTACGAGTATGCCATCGAGAACGGCGAAAAATATTTGAGAAATCGCCCAGAGGATGATCAGACCCGGATCAGGGTGGCCCAAAGTTACATCGGTCTCGGCCAGTTCGACCAAGCCGCCGCGGTTCTTGATGAAATTCCCGAGGAACGTCAATCAGTGGAGGTGCTCCTGGGCAAGGGGCGCCTTGCATCGGCTCGGGGCGACAGAGAAGCTGGCCGCAAGCATGTTGAGGCCGCTGAAGCTTTGGAGCCGAGCGATCCTCGTGTTCTTGAACTGCTCTTTGTTCTCGACCGTGAGGAAGGGAAAGTTCAAGATTCAGTTCGAAAAGTAAATCGGGCTCGCGAACTCGATCCGAATAATGCTGGGCTCGCGCGTTTGCAAGGTGTCATCGCGCTTTCGGAGAACCAACCCGAACTTGCTGAAAAGTCTTTCAGGCGCGCGATCGAATTGGATCCCATGAATTCTGGGCCCTATGGCGCCCTTGGTAACTTGTACATTCGGAGCGGGCGCAACGACGAGGCTTTTGGGCTCTATCAAAGGCTTACCGAAATTCAACCGGAGAACGCTGCGGCGCAATATTCGCTCGGCGTCCTGTCAGAAGGTCGGGGCAAATCCTCGGAGGCGATTTCCCACTACCAGACGGCAATCGAAATCGAACCGAGCTACAGCCTGGCGAAAAACAATTTGGCCTACCTGCTGGCGGATACCGGAGGCGATTTGGATACGGCGTTGAAGCTGGCCCAAGAGGCCAAGGCTGAAATGCCGGATAGCCCAAGCGCGTCCGATACCCTCGGATGGGTTCTCTATAAACGGGGCGTCTCCTCCGCGGCGATTGGCTATTTGCGTGAAGCAGTTCGTATGACGGACGAAGACGAGCCAGCTCGGGGCGGGGTTTATTACCACCTTGCGCTCGCCTACGAGGGAGCGGGCAAGTCGGAGGCAGCGAGCGAAGCCTACTCGTCTGCTTTAGAACACGTCAAGCGGCACCGCGCTCAAGGGACGCTCAGCGCCGATCCGGACTGGGCTGAGAATGCCCGGGCCAATCTGGGTGCAATTCAGAACGCGAGCTAGGGCCTCAATCGAAAGCGGAGACTCAGTCGTTCTGCTGGTCGGATGGTTCTTCTTGCCGGATGGCTTGGTTGCTCTTGAAAGAGGCGAGGCGGCTTTCCAGAAGGTCAAGAACGAAAGCAGGCTCCTTTTCGCTGCGGGCGCGGGCCAGATTTTCCTCGGTGACTTGGATTGCCTCGGAGAAGTCTCCCTTTTCTGCGAGTGCACATGCCAGGGTGTCGAGGTGAGGCAGGCTGGGCGAGTCGCTCCCGGCTACGGCGAGCTCTGAAAAATAGACGGCCTTCTCGCCGTTTCGGAAATCTGTTCGGGGCGATGTGGCGAGAAGCCAAGCGTATTCATTGAGCAGTTCCAAGTCTTCGGGGCAAGCCTCTGCGGCCCGGCGGAGCGTATCGGGGGTTCGCTGGTCTAGTTTTTGACGGCTGAGAAGGCCGAGCGCGTTGGTTCTGGCCTTCTTGTCGCAAGGGCTGAGTTCTAAAATTCGGGTCAACGCTTTGAAAGCGGCGTCGTCGTTGCCGAGTCCGTGTTGAATGGTGGTTTCCATATCGAGAACCACCGTACTTTCGGGATAGCGTTGCAAGATAGGCGTAAGGATCTCAGAGGCATTCGCAAACTGCTTTCTCATCAGAAGTCCGCGAATTTCTGAGAGGCGATTGGCGTCTGGCAATGCCCCGTTTGTATCTTCTCCCCAGAGGTCGAGACTTTCGTGGTTCGCATCGAGGCTGATGGCCTCATGGGCCAGGTAGCCCAGAACTTTGAGCTCCGCTTCGGTGTTCGGGTCGACCTCAACGATCGAATCCTCAGGGGCTGCCCCAGCCTCTTCTTCAAGGAGCGCTTTCAGTCGCTCGCGCAACTCGGCCGCTTTCTGGGGTTCGGTCCCAATGAGGTTGCGGGTTTCGTTTGGGTCGGCATCAAGATCATAAAGCTCTGGGGAGACTTTGTGTATGTACTTCCAGCGGCCTTGGCGGATGAATCGGATCACAGGCAATCCGAAGGTTGTTGCAAATCGGGTGGATTCGCCATAACCAGTGAGATCGAGGCTGTGATTGGGATCTTTGATCAAGGGAACAAGTGATTCCCCCTGCATGCCTTGATTATTTTTGAATCCCAAGATTTCAAGGACGGTCGGAGCGATGTCGACTGTTCTGACTGGCCAGCGGATTCGGCTTCCTTTGGGGAGATCCGGGAGCCCGGCGAGTACAAGGGGGACTCTCATCGTCGTCTCGTAGATTCCGTAGCTATGGGATTGCTCACCGTGTTCATTCATTCCTTCTCCGTGGTCGGCGGTGATCACAAAGAGAGTTTCTTCGACGAGCCCGAGTCGTTTGACTTCTGCGACGACTCGACCGAGTGCGTCATCTTCATGCGCGACCTCGGCGTGGTAGCGGCTGTCCGGAATCTGCGAATTAAACTTTCCAGGCGCCGAGTAGGGGGCGTGTGCATCGAAGTAGTGGAGCCAAAGAAAGAAAGGTCGTTTTTGATTGCGACGAATGAATTCGATGCCTCGTTGACTAATATCCTCACCGACTCTCGTGTTGGTCGACCGTTTGCCACCGGCTTCGTCGACAAAGAAGACTTCCTTCATACGCGCCGTTGGGTCATCGGCTCCGCGAAATTCCTCGAAACCCTGATCAATGAGCGTGCTGGCGCGAAGGACCCGGGCGGAAATTTCCGCAGCAGTCCGATAACCCTTCTGAAGCAGAATCTCCGCGAGCGTTTCGTTCGTCGCGGACATCACGTAGCCGGAATTCGCCCGAACACCGTGGGAGAAGGGCCAGAGGCCGGTCAGGATGGTGGCATGAGAGGGGAGGGTTTCTGGGTTGCTGGTGCTGACCTGCTCGAAAAGAACGCCACCGCTCGCCAAGGCGTCGACCACAGGGGATGCAGGTCGAGATTGGCCATAGGTTCCGAGCGCGTCCGCTCGGGTCGTGTCCAGTGTGACGAGGATGACGTTGGGTGGTCCGGTCCTTGGGGCCGATGCAGGAGCCGGGTTTGCTCCGGCAGAGTTTTCTATAGGGGGTGCAGCGTCCGAACATCCCAGGACCAAGATGACCATCCAGAGCAGGCCAAGGCCGATTCTCTCGCCGCGGGATCGGTTTTCGGATTGAAACAGCCTGACGGTCTTAAACTGGGCTGACGCGGCACGAGGGATCATCGCGGCGAATCATAGCGTTCTGAAATGACGCTCTCGGCCGCAGAAATCCGGATTTTTCAGTCCAAGCTAAGCCCCTTCAGATCGCCCGAGGTGGGGCGCTGCCCGTCCGGAAACCAGGGGAAGCTCCAAATATGTACGGATTCCGGAATCGGCTCGGCAGACTGTGGGGATCGCACTGACTCCGTGAACCGCCGTGGCCACGATCCCAGGGTTCCGTTCTAGGCCCGCCGCGATTGACTCGGGATGCCATCCGTGAAAAACCACCTTGGCGCTAGGGTCTCCGGTGACTTCAATCTCGAAGCGTTCGCCTTCGGGCCCAAAGGTCCAGGGTGGGTCCAGGTGTTCTTCACCCATGAACCAATTTGTCCGAACGGAGATCACGGTTTCACCTCGCACGGTGGCTTCCCAGGTGAATCGCTGAGCGGCAACGCAGCCAGGCTCGATGGGGCCGATCGGCGAATCGATGGGCCGGGTCGCGACTGCGACCTCGTGATGGGTTTGTCGTTCCGCGTCCAGATCAAATCCGAGAGACTCGGCCACCATATCAATGGATTCAAAAAAGCCGCCACCGAGAACGTTCAGCATGGGACTTTGAGCCGCTTCTTCGGGTGTTTTTCCGAATCGCATGATTTCGCCCACAACGAAGGGCGCACCATAGGTTCGGATGTCGGAAAATTCTTCGGCGCGTACATGAGTGACCGCTCGCGACAGGGCCGAAATCATGAGTGGGAAGCGTTCGGTAATGCCACCGGGATGAATCCCGGTGCCATGCAGGGATACATTGCCGGCCTGGCAGGCTCTTTCGATGTCCCGAACGTCTCGGTCCCCTGGGAAGAACCAGCCGAGTGGCGTGACGACGTTTTTGCCTGACTCCAGAATTCGGATGACCTCGTCACGATCCGCAACGATCGGAGAGTAGAAAACGCAATCGGCTTCTAAATCCAGTAGAGCCTGTGCGTCATTTGTCGCTTGGATCCCGATCGGTTCACCACCGGCGATTTCGCCCGCATCGCGCCCGACCTTCTCGGTGGAATGCACCCAGCATCCAACGAGCTCGAGCTCAGGATGAGATCGAATGGCTTCGATGGCTGCTCGGCCGACGCCCCCTGTGGCCCATTGAATGACTCGAAAGGACATTTCCCTTTTTCCTCCTTCGGTATTTCTTCTTGCCCAGGATAACCGGCGTGGGCGATTTGAGGCAGAGTATTTCGGGCTATGCTTAAGGGTGGTTGAAACGAAAAAGAAGGGGGATTTTGTGTCTTATCGGGTTGTCCAATGGGGAACGGGGAACGTCGGGTTTCATAGTCTCCGGCACATTATTCAACATCCTGATCTTGAATTGGTGGGCGTTCATGCTCACAACCCAAAGAAACAGGGTCAGGATGCGGCCATTCTCTGTGATCTTGAGCTGGAGACAGGCGTTACTGCGACGGGAGATGTCGAGTCGCTGATTGCCCTCAAGCCCGACGTGGTTTCCTATACGATCAAGGGCGAGACTCGGCCCCATGAAACGGTTCCCGAGCTGGCTCAGATACTCAGCGCGGGCATCGACGTTGTCTCCACCGCGATGATTTTTCTGGTTCACCCCGCTCATGCCGATGCCTCGGTTCGAGAACCGTTGGAAGAGGCCTGTCGGGCAGGTGGGTCGACGCTGTACGTCAATGGAATCGATCCTGGTTTCTCGGGAGATGTATTGCCCACCACCGCTTTGCAGTTGGCGGATCAAGTGGAGGAAGTCCGAGTTCAGGAGCTGGTGGATTACTCGACCTATGAGGACCCTGAGTTCACTGGAGTGATGTTTGGATTCGGGCGGCCGGAAAGCTACTCACCGCCTCTCGGTTTCCCCGGCGTCTTGCGTGCGGGTTGGGGCGGAATGGTGACGCTGCTCGCCCGCGAACTCGGGATCGAGCTGGATGAAGTGGAGGAGCGCTTCGATCGGTTCTTTACCGAGAAAGCCTACGACACGCCGATGATGCACGTCGAAAAAGGTACGTGTGCAGCCGTCCGCTTCCAATTGCTGGGGTATGCCAAGGGCCGTCCGGTCATTGTGACAGAACACGTGAACCGATTGGGCCATGAGACGGCTCCAGACTGGCCCTCGCCCCCCGTCGGTCGTCCCGGGGTCCATCGATGCGTGGTGCGGGGGAACCCGTCTGTAGAGATTGAATGTTTCGTCACTGGAGGCGATGGAGATCACAACAGTGGCGGAGTCCAAGCGACAGCCATGAGGGTTTTGAACGCCATTCCAGCGGTTTGCGATCACGCCCCCGGCATCATCGATAGTTTCGATCTCCCCTATACACCTTCTCGGAATTTTGCTTGATCGGGTTCTACGGGCCGCGGTGGACTGCGCGTCGTTGGTCTTGCCGGTGACGTCAAGAAGAGGGCCGGTTTTGAGTTGAGAGGTGAGCGGCCAGCGCCTTGGCTTCGTCAAACATGTACTTGCGGAAGAATGCGAGAGAGATGAAGTAGTTGTTGACGGCCGAGCTCACTCGGCCGCAAGGGTCGACAGCTTCAATTTTTCGTACGACGACACGGTTTGGCGCGGCTCTTTCGACTTTAAAGTATGCAGGGTTGACGTGGAAACGTGAGGCACCCTCATGGGGATCAATGTCTTGGCCGTCCATCTGGTCGACAGATTGGAAGGCAATCGTGTAGGTGTCCTCGTTGGGGCGATCTTCAACGTAGAAGACAACGGCATCACGATTAGAGCCGGGTGGTGGGGAGACGTGAACCGATCGGCGAATCCACTCGTGCTGTTTTTCGCCACGGCCCTGATCGTAGAGTGTTTCTTCGATCTTATCCGGCTTCTCCCGCCTTGGGGCCGCACAGTCGCTCAGGTTTTTGACATATTGCACTGCGGCCTCGAACAGACCGTCTGTCTCGACCCGGTAGACGACGGTCCGGACGGCATAGGGAGCGCAAGAGGAGGCGACGGAGACCCCTGGAGCTGAGAGCTCTTCGGGCCAGGTTTCGGCTTCGCACAGAAGCTGCTCACCTGTTGCGCGCAGCGCCTTGCGGTCAATTTGGCTCAGATCGACCTTGGGATAGTGATTGGGTCGGGTCAGGAAGAGAGCGATCCAGAGGGCGCCGCATGCGATCAGGAAAATCATTACAAGGAGTGTCAAGCTCATGCGAATTGCTCCGTGTTCAGTGGAGGGCCACCCTGAAACAGTCTGGCTAGCTTAGGAGACTTCAATCGACCTTGTGTCTGCATGGCTGTCAAAACTGTGTGTAGGGCCATCGACCCAAGCGAGAAGGGCAGGCAGCAGGATGACATTGGCAAGGAGCATGAGCGAGATGCCGACACACAGTAGCTTGGCCAGGCTTGAAATCCCGAGATGATTCGAAAAGGCGAGAGTTGCAAAGCTGATCAAGGTTGTGAGAGCGCTGAATAAGACGGCGCGCGCTGTACTGGTCATGAGTAGATTTTCCGCGCCACGGAGACCCTCTCGATGCCTGTGAATCAGGTGAATTCCGCTGTCGACGCCAATGCCGAGAATCAAGGGAAGCACGATCACGTTTGCAAAATTGAAGGGAATGTGAGCGAGAACACTCACCGCCGCCGTGGCGAGGCTGCCCAAAGTTAAGGGCGCGAGCGTGATGAGGGTATAGCGAAAGCTTCGAAGCAGAATCAGTAAGCCCAGCGCGATGACGACCACTGCCGTGATTAGGGCTTCGCGGAGCGAGGAGATCATGGCTCGACCGAGCGCAACCGCCCCACCGACCGGGCCGCCCGCATCGGGTCGTATGGCCTGGACGGTATCATTGAAACGCTCGAGCTCACCCCGTTGGTTGAGGTCAGCCGTCGAGAAGACTTCCACCCGCGCGCGGCCATCTGGCGCGATGTAGCGTGACATGAGGTCTTTTGGCAGCTCGGAGAGTTGAACGGTCCGAGTGGGTAAGGCGTCGACCATGTCGGTCACGACCTCATCGAGTTCGGTGAAAAGGTCGAATTCGAGGGCTTCGGCCTCCTCGATTGTGAGTGTTTCTGCCTGCACTCGAGAAAGCAGTGGTATGAGAGCTGATCGGAGAGCTTGGGCCTGATCCCATAAAGGATCATTCTCCGGGGCCCCTCCTCGCAATTCCTCATCGATATCGAGCGCGACCGCGTAGCCCTCAATGGTGTATTTCAGAGCCTCAAGGCGGTCCAGGGCATCGCCACTTTCATCCTGAGTCAGTTCGACCGGGGTGAGGAGGTCCGCTCTCATTTGATCGAATAGGGCTAGGCGCTGTGTCGGGTCGTCGGGGAGAAAATCAACGGGAGAGCGAACTTGCTCGACCCCTTCGACGGATTCAAATTGCGCTGCCAATTCCGCCGCCTCTTGAATATCATCGGCGATGATGTCCATGGTCCATACGGAGAGGTCTCGGTTTTGGAGAAGGTCTTCAAGGGCCTGAACCGATTCGACGCGAGGGTCGCGGACCTTGAGTGTGCTGAATTCGAAGTGAATATCTTGAGCCAGCGCAGCGCAGAGCACCGCAAGGACCAGAGAGGTCAAACAAACTGTCCGCGGGTATCGAAGCGGAAAGAGCGGAAGATTGATTCGCAGAGTCTGGAGGAAGTGGCGCTTCCCAGAGCGAGATTCCCCCAGTCCGCTCGCAATCAAAGCCGGGTAGACGGTGAGCGTGGCGAGAAGTCCGAGGAAGACACTGGTTCCGGAAATGATGCCCATGTCAGCGACGGCTTGATAGTCCGTCGGGATGAAGGCGTAAAACCCAATCGCTGTGGTGATCGCGCAGAGAAACAGCGAACTTCCGACCGTACGGCCGGTTCGCTGGAGGCCGTCGTTGATTGACAGCCCCTGGTCTCTCCGTTCGAGGTAGTCGAGGGCGAAGTGGATTCCAAAGTCGACGCCGAGGCCGATATAGAGAACCGCAAAGGCGCTGGTGAGGGCATTCAATTGTCCGACGGCCACCGCGGCGAGCCCGGCGGTCCAAGCCAGTCCAGCAAGGAGTGTTGCGACGGTCGCGAGGACGAGCCGAAGCGACCTTAAGGCGTAGAGAAGCACCACGGTGACCAAGATGAGCGAACCGGCTCCTGCAATGCCGACCTCTTGGATGATGAGGGACATCTCTTCTGAGTGGGTGGCGCGGTCTCCTGTGACGCGAACGCGTAGGCCGGGGCGATCGGGCAAAGTCGACGCCATGGATCGAAGAGCATGGACGGCATCAAGGACGGGCCCGAGTTGGGTGAGGTCGCCGGTCGGTTTGACGAAGAGGAGTTGAGGGTTGGTGTGTCCCTCGTCGACTTCCTCGAACAGAAGGTCGTCCCAGTCGACGGGAGCATGCCCGCCTTCATCGTACGCCAAGACAGATTGAGTAACGGCCTCGAGAATGCGTCGGCCTTCGGGCCCTAGAGATTCTAGGCCTTCGTTGCTGGCAATGACGTGGGAGATCGCCGCCAATAAAATGGGTAATTCTGGTCGATCATTGAGGGTCGCCAGCAGTTCGCCGGATTGATTCAGCCGAGCCGCAAGCTCGTCGAGTTCCGCTCGGTCGAGGTGATAAATTCCAAAGTCATCGTAGTAATCACCGTAGCCCGGAAGGAAGACCTCTGGATAAAGGTCCGGTCGTTGCGCGATTTGGTCTCGGAATTCGAGGGCGATGTCCCGGGCGTCCTGGTCGTCATCGGCCTCGATCATGACCACGACATTATCTTGGAGCGACGGAAAGAGTTCGACTAAGAGCCGGTTGGTTCGACCGGCCGCCATATCGTCCGAGAGGAGACGACTGGAATCGGTATCGACGCTTAGCCACGTGACGGCCAAGTACAGTGAAACAAGAGTCGAAATCAAACCCAGCGTCAGGGTGATTGCGAGATGGGAGAAGGAAAAACGGACGAGCCCCGCCGCGGTCCGGCCGAGTGCGTCTTCGATCTGATTCATAGTGACGCGGTTATCCCCCCGAGGCGCCCCGCGATCAGCACGGGGCAGCCGCCCGGTAGAGTAGTCGAAACCACCCGTTTCAGGGGCCCCTTCAGTTGGATCTCTGGACCCGATGTCACGGGTTCGGGGCGGGGGGATGTTGGGGCCACGATCGGAACGTATTTTCGATCGGTCGGGTGGCCCGTTCGCCCCCCTCGCGCGAGAATCGGATCCAGTGGTTGCTCCCGTGTACGATGGGCGAGAGTAGATCGGTCAATGCGGGTCTTTTGGGCCACAGATTTGAGGCCAATATTCAAGAACAGGATATGAGGGACCGATGTAAATCAGATGGAGAGATCCCAGCATGCGCGGGGTTCCCATTTGAACCGTCCGATGACAGTGAGAAAGTGCGTGAATCGAAGCCCGATGGCGTTGAAAACCAGACAAGAGAGCGAGCGCTATTGGGACAGTGTCTCCCGAGAATGGAGGCGAACCTCGCCCGATGATCTCTGGCGAGAGCACTGCGATGGGCTGTACCAGAACCTTCTGAGTGGCTGGGTCGCGCCGGGTGCGCGCCGACTTCTCAAGACAGATTTGTTCGATGAGTCCTTGGCGACGGGTCTCTTGCCTCAGCTGTCGACTTTTTCCAATCAGGTTTTTGGCATTGACCTTTCTTACCGGACGGCCCGCCGGGCAACGACCCATCATCGACTCCGGAATAGTTGCAATTGCGACGTTCGGAGATTGCCCTTTCAGTCGGGGGCTTTCGATCTCGTGATTTCAAATTCGACCCTGGACCATTTCGAATCTCGTGCGGAGATTGAGACGAGCCTGAAAGAGATTGAGCGCATTTTGGAGCCCGGTGGCGAGCTGATCCTCACGCTCGACAACCTGTCTAATCCCGTCATCCGGCTTCGACACAGGCTCCCTTTCGAGTGGTTAAAGCGTCTCTCGATCGTGCCCTATTTCGTCGGCGAAACATTGAGAATCGATGAGGCCGACGAAATGTTGAAATCGCTGGGCTTTGAAATCGTCGATGTCTCTACGCTGATGCACTTTCCCCGGGTGATTTCGATCTTTGTTTCTCGGCACGTCGGGAAAACGCGCCTTCGCAGCCAGTTCCTCTGGGGGCTCAACGCTTTTGAAAAAATTGGACGTTGGCGGAGTCGCTTCGTCACGGCGCACTACTTCGCCATTCGAGCCCGCAAAAAGTCTCCCTCGACTCCCGAATCCGCCCCCTAGAGGTTTAGAGGGCCGGATTCGACGAGAGCGTTGACGCTTGTTTTCTGACTTGTTCAAGCTCGTCTGCATCTAAGCGATCTAGGTTTCGAAGCATCATTCTCATCCGAGGGTTCGCAGCAAAACGATCCCGGTGTTGGTCGAGAAAAGACCAATACAGCGTAGTCATCGGGCAGGCTTTTGGGCCGATCTTGTCGCCAGGTGAATGCGGGCAGTCTCGGCAGTAATTGCTCATCCGCTGAACGTAGCGGCCGCTGGCTGCGTAGGGTTTTGTTCCGATGATTCCTTCGTCCGCCCATTGCGACATCCCGATCACATTGGGTGTCGTGACCCAGTCGACCCCATCAATAAACATCCCAAGATACCAGTCGCGGACTTCTCCGGGGTCACATCCCGCCATCATGGAAAATGTGCCTGTAATCATCAGCCTTTGGATATGGTGGCTGTATCCATGCTTGAGGACGGGTTGAATGGATTCGGTGAGACACCGCATGGAGGAGGGATGGCCCCAGTACGCCTCTGGGAGGGGACGTTCGGCCTCCAGGCTGTTGAGGTTTCGGTACGCCTCACCTTTTACCCAGTAGACGCCCCGCATGAATTCTCGCCACCCGATGATCTGTCGAACAAACCCCTCGACGGCCTCAATGGGAGCGTGGCCGTCCTCATAGGCTTGGAGGGCCTCCCCGATCACCTCTCGTGGATTGAGCAATTTGATATTCAGGGCGGGGGCTAGATGGCTGTGCCAGAGGAAATTCTCACCGGTCCACATGGCATCCTGCCAGCGACCAAAGTCAGGGAGTCGCTCCTGAATGAATTGCTTGAGTTGTTGGAGCGCCTCTGGGCGCGTCGTTGGCCAGCGATTGTCGGTGACTTGTCCCTCGAGGCCGGGGAGTTGTTGCTGAATCGTCTTGAGCGTAGTCTCGGCCAATGAGTCAGCTTTGGCCATCCACGGGGGTGGAGCGGTCGGCGCGCTTTTTAAAGCACCGCGATTGCTTTGGTCAAAGCTCCACTGACCACCAACCGGCTTCTTATTCTCCATGAGGATGTCCATTTTTTTTCGTATCCACTGATAGAAATGGCCCATCATGAGCGTTTTTCGACCCTTTGCCCAAGCAGCGAATTCATCGGGGGTGAGGATGAAATGCGGGTCCTCGAAGATCTCGAGAGCCGTGCCACTGGTCAAGGCGCCGTTCTGAATTTGTTGCAGGACTCGGTGAGAGCCGGGGCGTGCGGCGCTGAGTCGGCGGGGCTTCAGGCGATTCAGCGCTCGTGCGACCTCCTTTTTAAAGCTGCCTTGGTTCTGAGGATCGTCCAGACTGACGTATTCGACCCGGTAGCCCAAGTGCTTGAGCCTGTTTGCTGCGTGGCGCATCGCGGTGAGGAAAAAAAGAGTCCGTTGAATGTGGGTTCGCACATGTCGCGATTCCTCTGCGACTTCGAGCATCAGCACTGCATCGTTTTTTGGATCGAGTGATCGGACTAGGTCGTTTTCGACATCGAGCTGGTCACCGAGCACGAGATGAAGTCGATCGACTGAGCCTCGTACCTTCATTTCTTCGAAGTTTTTTTTACGTGCCAACTTGGACCCCTATGCTCTCTCAACCATAGGAAGCGGAGTCAATCTTGACAAAAAGCAATTTAGACGAGGTGGTCGACTTGGCGGTCGTCGGGGCGGGCGCCTCGGGTCTCACCGCCGCTGACGTTTGTCAGGCGAGCGGTCAGACTGTGCGGCTTTTCGACAAAGGGCGGGGCCCAGGAGGCCGTCTCAGTACCCGTCGTGCTGGTTCGCTTCGATTCGATCACGGCGCGCGAAGCCTCTCCGTCAAGGGGCCCGGAGCCGAAGCGGCTCTTTCCAAATGGATTCGTGAGGGCTTGGTTGAGAAGTGGACCCCGCAAGAGAGAGGGCCCGACGCGGATTTTTCAGGCTGGGTCGGAAAGCCTGGGATGAATGCCCCCATCAAGCATGCAGCCGGCCTTCATCGGGTTTGTTTTGGAAGCCGGGTGGCGGCTCTACGGCAAGATCTCGGGCATTGGATCGTGATGGGAGAGGAAGAAGCGCCCCTGTGTCGAGCGCGCCGTGTGCTTGTGGCGATTCCGGCCCCCCAGGCCACCGAGCTTCTCGATGGGACGGGCTTTCAGCATCAAGCTCGAGTGGCTGCAGTGGAATTCGACCCAATCTGGGTCGCAATGTTCCAAGGGCCGCACCCGGCCGCCGTGGGATTTGAAACGGTGGCTTCTCAGGGGCCGGTTTTCGCGGTCATCGATGCTCAGGGGAGTAAGCCGGGGCGTCCTTCTGATCCCGCTTGGGTGGCTCAAGCATCTGTTCCGTGGAGTCGGGCCCACTTGGAAGATTCGCCAGAGGTGATTGAAGCGGATTTGAGGTCGGAGCTGGAAAGGATTTTTAATCAAGCGGTTTCGGGCCCCATCCAAGTACACCGTTGGCGCTACGCGCGTTGCTCGAATCCAGTTGGCGAAGAGGCCTTGGTGGATGAGGCCCTCGGGCTCGCTTGCTGCGGCGATTGGTGTCTGGGCGACACCGTCGGTGATGCGATTCAAAGCGGTTTAGCCGCGGGACGGTGGCTGACCGATCTTTCAGCCGAGAGCAGTCCGGCGAGCCCTTAGAACCTGAAGATGAAATCAAGCCAAACGCGGTAAGTCGTTGGGTAGACCTGGGGCTTAGGACTGCTCGCCGAGGCAATGAAATATCCTGAGGTGAAGCGGAATTCGAAGTGTCGGCCGAAGCGACGAGAGACAGCGGCATCAAATTCGTTGCCGAGCATTTCACTCTGATTGTCTGTCCAGAAAATGTGGTAGACCAAGTTGGCTTTGAGGGACCAAGGCAACTCAGGCTCGATATAGAGATGGAAATCTTGGAGCCCATCCGGACCCCCGTTGTCGAGGAAAAGATCCGCCCATCCGTTGAAGAGGTGCAGCGTGCCAAGCGGAGTTGTGAATTGTTGCCGGCCTGCATCCGATCCAAGGACTTCAAAGGCAGCACCCACGGTGCCCATTCTTGGGTGGCGGAGGCCGATGTCGATCAGGCCGTAGGAGGCGCCGTAGTCAATGCTTTTACCCCCATATTGGCTTTGGTGTGCATAGCTGGCTTGGTAGGGCAAGCTCCAAGTACCGTCGATGGGAACCGCCCCGGCGACTCGAAAACCAAAAGTCTTGCTTGAGTTCTGGTTTTGTTGGGTGGGCGTCGGCTGGTTGGGCTGTTTTAGGTCGAGGAGATAGGCGAAAGCCACAATTTTGGCGAAGCGAAATCGAGAGAATTCGACGTTGAGAATCTGGGAGTTCGAGTCGAAGTTGGCAAGGTCGGGGTTGTTGCCGCCCCCGGCGAAGACTCGGTTGACCCGTCCAATCCACCCGTACCGCAGAGCCAAGTTTTGAACCCCCGCCGTGGCGTAGGCGAAAACTGAATCGAAGCTTTGCGGGTTCTGTCTCCAGTCGACGTTCCCAATGAATCGGGCATCGTCGAGAATGATCTGTTGCCGTCCTCCGATCAGGCCGCCGCCGATCGAACGGGGGTGCTCAATTTTGATAAATGCCTGATTCAGGTTGGTGTTCAATGGGTCCGAAATCGTGGTGAGGTTTTGGCTGTTGGGAAGTCGCGTTGGATCGAAATAGGTGCTGCGAGTGGGGGACGTCACGTTGTAGATGTCGGCGTAGAGGGAAACACCCCGATAGGACTGCGTTCGATAACCTAGGATTGACCGAAGTGTGTATGCCTCCGATTGGCCGAGGTCGCCGGCTTTGGCGACCTCAATTCTCCCGCGAAAGGCGAGCACCAGTTTTCCCCGAGAGAGGGCGTGCCACAGGTTGGGGGAGGGCGGAACCGTTTCGATCGACTCGGCCCTCGTCTCGGCCCTCGTCTCGGGACAGGCGATGAACAGGCTGAGGAGCAGAAGGACTCGTGCGATTCGGGCACGTGGCCGTGACGACCGGAGCCGTTCACGAGCGTCTAATTGAGCGCAGGGGTCCACTGGGAAAGGGCCTCTAAATTGCTCGCTAGAGCGACGCGCAAGTATGGCCGCCGTCGACGATCACGACGGTGCCGTTCATGTAACGGGATGCCTCTGAAACCAAGAGCAGAAGCGGTCCATCGAGATCCTCGAACTGTCCGAATCGTCGCATGGGGATCCGCTGCTCGAATTCAGGCGCCTGATCGCTTTCGAGTAAAACGCGGCTGACGTCAGTCAAGATGTATCCAGGAGCAAGTGCGTTGACGCGAATGCCATACCGCGGCGCTTCCAGAGCCAAGACTTCGGTCATTCGAGTGAGCCCCGCCTTTGAGATCGCGTACGGAAATTGGCCTTTGATCGTCCTTCGGTCTGTGATCGAGGAAATGTTTACAATATTGCCCCTCTTGCGATCGCCTTGAATCACATGTTCGGTGTAGACTTGGCTTAAGGCCCAGGCGCTCTTGAGATTGGTCTCGAAGACAGTGTCCCAATCTTCATCATCAATCATCATGTAGGTCTTGGCTCCGGGTTCGACGCCTGCGTTGTTGATGAGCACATCAATCGGGCCAAAGGCCTCATCGGCTCTATGGATA
>NHEP01000121.1 GCA_002171515.1 bacterium TMED88
AGCGCCGGGGCGTGAAGGCCTTTGGGGGCGAGGCCGTCTCCGCAGGATCAATCCTCGTTCGCCAAGTCGGAACCAAGATTCACCCGGGCCGGAATGTCGGCTGCGGTAAGGACTACACGCTCTTCGCGTTAAAGGATGGCGTGGTCAACTACGGGATGACACGCGGACGTCGTGTCGCCCACATCGAAACCGCCCAGTAGGCCGCTCGGCCTGAACGCACGGTCCAACCCTCACCCAGGTTGGCTCCGAAGTCGGCCCGCCGGACGTGGGAGATCGGGAAATCCCGATCGTTGAATGCGGATGAGCGCCCACCCCTTCGTCGATGAAGCCTTGATCACGGCCGTCTCTGGACGGGGTGGGGATGGCGTTGTCGCGTTCCGTCGCGAGAAGTTCGTTCCGCGGGGCGGGCCCAGCGGTGGGGACGGGGGGCGAGGGGGCGATGTCGTCTTCGTCGCCGACCGCAACCTCTCCACCCTGCTCGATTTGAAGAGGCGTCGCATCATCCGAGCTTCGCGAGGAGCTGACGGTGGGACGAATGATAAAAAAGGGGCCAGCGGCGAGACGGTCGCCATCCACGTGCCGATCGGCACCATGGTTTTTGCCGCCGACGCCGACGTCGATTGCGACGAACCCCTGATCGATCTCCGGCAGGACGGTCAGCGATGGGTCGCGGCGCGCGGAGGCAACGGGGGGCACGGCAATGCCCGCTTCAAGACCTCTACTCGTCGAACGCCCGACTTCGCGCTGCCCGGACAAGAAGCCCAAAACCGAGAACTCCGCCTGTCGCTGAAGCTCTTGGCGGACGTGGGCTTGGTCGGCTTTCCCAATGCTGGAAAATCAACTCTGCTCCGCCGGCTCTCCGCCGCCCGGCCCGAAGTAGCCTCCTATCCGTTCACGACGCTGACACCTTCCTTGGGTGTGGTCGAATTCGGCGACAGTCGCTTCGTGGTCGCCGACATTCCCGGTTTGATTGAGGGCGCGAGCGACGGAGCCGGGCTCGGACATCGATTCCTACGACATATCGAACGCACCCGCGTCATCGTCCACCTGCTGGACCTTGGCGCCTGGATCGCCGAAAATCGAGATCTCATTGCGGACTATCGGGCTATCCGACAAGAGCTCAAACGCTACCGCCCGGAAATGTTGGAGCGGCAAGAAATAGTCGTGCTCCATAAAATTGACTTGGTCCCCGAAACAGAACGCATCGAATTCATGGAGAACCAGTTGGGTGAACTTGGAATTCAACCCATACGGGTTTCGGGTGCGACGGGTGAAGGCATCCCCGACTTGATCCGAGCCATGCACCAAGCCGTTGAGGAAGCCATCGGCAACGAACTCACCGCCGCGTCCGAATCTGAACTCAGCGAGCCGGGTTCCTGAGGCCAGTATCCATGGATCAAAATCGCAGCCTCCAGACTTCAGCCCAGAGGATCGTCGTCAAGGTCGGTAGCAGCACCTTGACTCGAAACGGCCAGCTCCGCCCTCGAAAACTCGGAGAGATTGCCCGAGCGGTTTGCCAACTTGTCGACTCAGGGCGAGAGATCGTTCTCGTTTCCTCTGGAGCTGTCGCGATTGGAAGCCATCGCTTGGGCTGGACCAAGCCCGGCGAATCCATCCGGCAGAAACAGGCCGCTGCCGCGGTCGGTCAGATCGGGCTTTCCGAGGTCTACCGAAAACGTTTCCGCGAGCAGGAGCGAGAGGTCGCTCAAGTTCTCCTGACCCGGGGCGGTTTGGAAAACCGGGAGCGATTTCTGAATGCCCGCCATACCCTTCTTGAGCTGTTGCGTCTCGGCGTCGTTCCCATCGTGAACGAAAACGACACTGTGGCAACGGACGAAATTCGCTTCGGCGACAACGACAACCTATCCGCCGCGGTGGTCAATCTCATCGGGGCGCAGCTGCTCATTATCTTGACCGACGTGGACGGCCTGTACAGTGAGCCACCTCAAGGGGGCCTTCAGCGAGGCGAACTTCTCGATATCGTTGATGAGATCACACCTGCCATTCGCGGCGCTGCGAAAGATTCGGCCAGCGAGTTTGGTCGCGGTGGAATGGTCACGAAAATCGAGGCGGCGGAAAACGCGGCTCGGAGCGGAGCGGCAACGGTTTTATGCAATAGCGCCCGGCCCAACGCACTCTTGCGCGTCGCTGCCGGTGAAGCTGAAGGCACTCTTTTTCTACCGGGCGAGCCTCTTCGAGGACGTAAGCATTGGCTGGCCTTTACCGCGCGAACCCAAGGCGAGCTCACCCTCGACGAAGGCGCCATCGACGCCGTCAAACGGCATGGGAAAAGTTTGCTGCCCGCCGGTATCCAGAGCGTACAAGGACAATTCGGAATCGGAGATGTCGTCACTTGTATCGATGATCGAGGCCAGGCCCTGGCACGCGGACTCGTCGCCTACTCGTCCGAAGAGCTCATGCGGATCGCGGGACGCAACACTCAGGACATCGCGGCGGTGCTAGGCTTTGATCGAGGGGAGGAGGCCATTCATCGAGACGACTTGGTCCTCACCTCCGAGTAGTCTCAAAAGACGGCTCGAGGCCAAGGAGTTCATCGCGAAGCGGATGATCGGCATCTACGGCGGCACCTTCAACCCCATTCACACGGCCCACTTGCGCGCGGCGGAAGAGGTGTGCGAAGGCCTCGGTTTGGATCGCATGCTCTTCATACCCAGTGCTCGGCCGCCCCATAAGTCAGATTGCGGACAGCACATCGCCTCGGCCGACCTGCGTTTCCAATGGGTCCAGCAGGCTTTGGAAGGCCATCCTTTTTTCGAGGCGGACTCCATCGAAAAGGATCGACCCGGCCATTCTTATTTAGTGGATACTTTGAAGGCCCTGCGCGAACGCCATGACGGCCAGAGACTTGTCTTCGTCGTGGGGCAAGATGCTTTTTCCGAAATGGGCACATGGCGCTCGCCGCGCGAAATTTTCAGCCTCGTGGATGTCGCGGTCACAACACGGCCTCCGAAGATTGAGGCGGCCCTGGAGGCGTGGTTGCCCGCCTGTGTCCACAACGACTTTGACATCGATCCCTTGAAACAGGCTGCGACTCACCGAACAAGCGACACTTCGATCCGCCTCGTCCCGGTGACCCCGCTGGATATTTCGGCGTCTCGCATCCGCCGGGCGATTCGCACTGGGCAGTCAATCCGTTACCTCGTGCCGGAGTCCATTCGGCAATCCATTTTAGAGAGCGGCGTCTACCAAACCGACTCTTCAAGAGAAGGTGATCTCGTCGCGGACTGAAGACCCGACCGCTTAAGCCTGATGCGAAACAGGCTCGATGCGATCATTCGATTGGTCCCCATTCCCAAAAAACCGAAACCCGGAGGAATCCCATTGGAGACATCAGGCACTGAGTCGGCTGACCACGAAGCCATTGAGAAAGCGAGGCTGATCGTCGAAGCCGCGCTCGATCTCAAGGGTGAAAGGGTCGTCGCTTTAGATATGCGCGCGCTCAGTGCCTTCGCGGACACTTTCGTCATCGTCTCTGGGCGCTCGGACCGGCATGTCCGGTCCATCGCGGATTCAATTGTTCGCGCGTTGCGAGACCAAGGCGACCCGCCCCTCGGTGTTGAAGGCGCCGACGAGGGCCATTGGGTCCTGATTGACGCCAATGACGCCATCGTTCATGTCTTCGAGCCCGAAACCCGGGAGGCATTCGATCTCGAACGATTGTGGAGTGATGCGAAATCTCTGGACCTCGTACCGCCGCCCAGCCCCGAATTCGAGGATTGACGTTCACTCTGTGAAAAGAGATTGATCTTCGAAACGCTTCAGTGCCTCGTCCTGAATTCGGAATTCGGCGCATGAAAGTTCACGATGTAATCGATCTACTTCTCCCAGCGAGATGTTTAGGCTGTTCTCGCCTTGGGAAGGCCAAGCTTTGCGATGGCTGCCAGGCGACTGCACCGTGGACCTTGCCCTCACCCATCCAGCAGGGAGAAACACTGTGTCCTTCTCCATGCAGCACGCTTCTGCGGTTCGAAGGAATCGCCATCGATTGGATCCATCGGTTTAAGTATCCCATGCGGGGCATCCAAGGTCTCGACGGTCCGGCGTGGGCTCTGGGAACATATTTAGCCAAGCAGCTGGGTGCGCAGTTGAAGTCGCTCAACCCCCAGCCGGGTGACGCAGTGATGCCGATTCCGCTCCACCCCCGCCGGCTCCGAGCGCGAGGATTCAACCCGGCTGCCTTGATCGCTCGATCGGCTTTCTCGCAACACCCGGTCCAGATTCACTATCGGGATTTAGTCCGGAGTCGAGAAACCGCCCCCCAAGCGGGGTTAGGCTCGCTGGCCCGGCTTCAGAACATCAAGGGGGCTTTTGCATTTCAACCGCGTCGCGGGAGCACACCTCCGACTCGAGTCTGGTTGGTGGATGATGTCCGGACCACCGGTGCGACCCTCTTGGAGGCCGAGCAGGCGCTGCGGGGGGGCGGCGTCGGGCAGGTCCTATGTGTCGCCCTCGCACAAACGCCACAGGCTCCCGGCCCAAACGAGCCACGCTCTCGCGAAAGCACAGCGCTCCGTGCTCGCACTGAGCCCCCGCAATCCGCACGCTAGACTCTCGACGAAGCCTGAGAACCAAGTCCCACGCACCCCGCCCCCTGCGGCGTGCGGTGGGCGTCTTTGCGTTTGCAGGCCCCAGGAAAGGCCCCGGGGCGTTTCGAGGCTCCCCAATTCAAGAGCCTCTCTTCCCTTTAGGATGAACAAGCATGGCGGTGAGGCGAAAAAAAACGACAAGTCCTCTCCGTGCCCTGGCACAAAGGATTGAAACCCGGGAAGAACCGATTCGGGTGACCGGGTTGCGGGGCGCTTCGGGCTCAGCGTTGATCGCCGAATGTATTCGCGCCCACCCGGGTCGACCGGTGCTGATTCTCGGCCATTCTGCAAAAGCTTCTGATGCCGTTCGGGACAACCTACAAAGCGTCTTGGGTGAACGCGAAACCCCTTCCCGGCTCCACACGCTCCCCCGCCACGACACGCTTCCCTTCGACCGATTCTCTCCGCAGCCCTTTTTGGTGGCTCGCCGGATGGACGTGATGTACCGATGGATGGTCAACGGTCAAGGCGGTCCACTCGGCGAGGAAGGCCCCCCGATTGTCGTGAGCGATTGGACGGCTCTCTCCATCCGGGTTCCGTCACCGAGTCGTTTACGCCGATTCACCCGAGAGATCGCGGTTGGGGATCAAATCGATCGCGACGAGCTGGTCAGAGGTTTGGTGACTGCGGGCTACGCCCGAATGCCCATCGTTGAAGAGCCCGGGGAAATTGCGGTGCGCGGCGGCATCGTCGATCTTTTTCCGCCCCACGCTCCATACCCGCTCCGAATCGAATTCTTCGGGGATGATATTGATGGAATCCGTGAATTTGATCCTGCAAGCCAACGCTCTCAATCCAAGCGGGTCCATGCCGTTGCGCCGCCACCGCGGGAGATCATTCTTGAGCGGGACGCCCTCGTCGACCGGGGCGACAGTCTCAGGGCCCGGGCGGAGGCTTTGGGGACACCCCCCTCAGAACTGAGCGAGGTCATGGACGCGCTGCTCCGAGGTCACCTGCCGCCGGGGATTGAGTCTCTTGCCCCGACACTTCAACCCGACCAAGTGGACGTTCTCGATTATCTACCGAACAAAACTTTGGTGATCTTGGATGATCCCGACGCCGGGCTCGAGCGGTTGGGTCGATACTATGACGAGGCCAAGGCCAGCCACGACGCGGCGGTCTCGACGGGCCGATTGGTGAGCCCGATCGAAGAGTTACTGGTTGAACCCGAGACGACGCACCAAAAGCTGCTCAGCCGACTGCCCGTATCCCTTGAGAGGCTTCCCCTTATTGACGCCGCGCAAGAAAGCCAGTCCGTCAGCCTAGAAACCTCGGATCAGGCCGAGCTCCGAAGGGAACTCACGCGAACCCGAACCCACGAGCAAGCGCTGAGTCCGCTGGCCGACCGTCTCGCCGACCGTGTTCTTGAAAACTGGCGGAGCGTGATCACCACCTCGACGCTTTCCGCAGCAGAGCGACTCAAAGATCTTCTTTCGAAATATGGACTGGAGAGCCAGGTCTTTACCGACCCAAAGCCGGTATGGCACTGGTCCATCCCCGGCCGGATCGAAATCCGTGTGACATCGCTATCCGAGGGATTCACGCTCCCGCTGCAAAAGCTCGAGGTGATCACCGAAGAAGAGATCTTCGGGAAGAGGGAGAAGAGGCGGCATCGCTCGACTTGGAAGGAAGGCGCAGCCGTCGAGGGCATCGGCCAGCTTCAGCCCGGCGACCCGGTAGTTCACCGGGACCATGGAATCGGCCTTTATCGCGGCCTCGAGGCCTTGGCGACCGGGGGGGCGACCCAAGAGCTCTTATGTATCGAATATGCGGCGGGTGATAAACTTTTCCTACCTGTTCATCGCCTTGACCTGGTTGCTCGATACGCAGCCTTTGAGGGCACCCAACCCAAAATCGATCGACTCGGCGGGGAAGCGTGGAAAAGGTCACGGGGGAAGGTTAAGAAAAGCCTTCGCAACATGGCGGGGCAGCTCCTCGCGATGCATGCCGCTCGAGAGTTGGCGCCAGGATTCTCTTTTAGCGGCCGCGACGCGTACTTCGAAGAATTCGAAGGCGCCTTCCCTTTTGAGGAAACCCCCGATCAAAGTTCAGCCATTGAAGACGTCTTAGCGGACATGCAAAAGCCGCGACCGATGGATCGCCTCGTCTGCGGCGATGTCGGCTATGGAAAGACCGAGGTTGCGATTCGCGCCGCTTTCCGAGCAGCCCTAGATGGAAAACAGGTCGCGATTCTCACGCCAACCACAATTCTATGCGAACAACATTTCGAGACTTTCAAGAAGCGTTTCTCGGGTTACCCGATTGAAATCGAAATGCTTTCACGTTTTCGCACCGCCCGAGAATCTCGAAAGGTCTTGGGGGGTCTTGCTGAGGGACGAATCGACGTCGTTGTGGCGACCCACCGAATTTTGTCTAAAAACGTAGAATTTAAGGACCTCGGCCTCCTCGTCATTGACGAGGAACAACGATTTGGTGTCGCCCACAAGGAGAGGATCAAACGACTTAAACGCACGGTTGACGTGCTGACCCTCACCGCCACCCCCATCCCGCGTACACTCCAAATGGCCTTCACCGGACTTCGCGACCTGTCCGTGATCGAGACGCCTCCCGTCGACCGACTAGCCATCCGCACCCAAATTGCGCGACGCAACGAATCCCTGATTCGAGAAGCCGTCCTCCGAGAAATCCGCCGAGGTGGTCAAGTGTTTTTTGTACACAATCGTGTTGCTTCGATTGGGGGTGTCGCCGAGATGCTTCAGCAGGTCGTCCCTGAAGTCAAAGTCATTGTCGCCCATGGGCAGATGAAAGAGCGGGAGCTTGAGGATCGCATGCACGCCTTCATCCACGGCGAAGCAGACGTCCTACTCGCGACGACCATTATCGAGAACGGTCTCGACATACCCCGGGCTAACACCATACTGATCGATCGAGCCGATGCCCTTGGGTTGGCCCAGCTCTACCAGCTTCGAGGGCGCGTGGGGCGAGGCGACCGGCGCGCCTATGCGTACTGCCTGGTGCCGGCCGAATTGGGGTCGTTAAGCGGCGATGCCCAGAGACGACTCGAAGCGATCCATGACTTGACCGATCTCGGCAGCGGCTTTCGATTAGCCAACATGGATCTTGAAATCCGTGGGGCAGGCGATCTTCTCGGCGGCGAGCAATCCGGAAACCTAAGAGCGATCGGATATGAATCCTACATGGAGATGCTAGAGGAAACGATCGAGGAGCTGCGCGGCAACGTGCCCGAGGCAAGTGTCGACCCGGAGCTCCGACTTCCCGTGACCGCCAGGCTCCCGGAAGACTATGTGGCCGAAGTGAGCCAACGCCTCGTTCTCTACAAAAAATTGTCGAACGCACGCACTGGACATGAGGTCGACCGAGTCCGCGATGAAATCTTGGATCGCTACGGGCCGATGCCGCCTGACGCGGAAAACCTCATGCAGGTGATTCGGCTCAAAATTCTGGCGCGACGCATCGGTATTGCGGCGATCAGTCTGGTCAGGGGTGAATTGGTTCTGGATGTGGGTACACCGAGCCAAATCGATCCCCAACAGCTGGTTCAAATGCTGACGCATGCCCGTGGAGGGCTTCGCGTCTCCCCCGAACAAAAGATCTTTGCCCCCGCGCCGGGACCGGAGGGCGGCGCGCCCGCACTCTTCGAGGCCGCTCGGGAACTCCTTCGGAGGCTTGCGCGCCACTGATCTAAGGTCGGCGCCGATCAACGGCACGAAGCTTCTTTTGGAGAAGCTTGCGCTTGTGAAAAGCCCGGCCCGAAAGCTGCGCCGCCTGGCGGTATCCACCCAAGACTGGGCGGTCCCGCAACACCGCAAAGCCCAGCCGCAGGAATTCCCAGCTCACAATCACAGGAAAGTCGCGGATGAGCTCTCGCGCCGGAGCGTTCTTGATCAACTGGAGGTAGTGGTTCTTAAACGAGTGCCTCCGCACGACCTCGGGGATTTCAAAACGCTGGGCTCGGCGCCAACCTCGCACGTGGCGAGCACGCGCCGACGGCTCGTAACGGATCCGCCAACCCAGCCTTCCCGCTCGCCAGCAGAGATCGGTGTCTTCGTGGTAAAGAAAAAAATCCTCGTCGAAAAGCTCGCCGGCCAGCATCAAATCGGAAACGGCCGAGAGCCGCAACATCATGGCGGCACCACTCACCCCAAAGACATCGGCCGGCTGGTCGAGCTGGCCCTGGTCCAATTGCTCACTGCCACGATCTCTCGGGCGTTTGTGCCGTGGCATCTCGAGGCCTGCGCTGTCCAGGGTGCGGCCATCGGGTCTTAAGAGTTTGCCCGAACCCAGGGCGACGTCCGGCTGGGAAGCCATCGCGCAGGCAAGCGTTGCGGCAAAGTCAGGCTCAAGAGAAACGTCGGGGTTGAGCAGCAGGCAGAAATCGGGGGTCGATGCGAGGCCACACGCCCAGTGAACGAGTTGATTCGCCCCCCCCGCATAGCCGAGATTGGGCACATCTTGAAATTCCGCCCACGGAAACCGTTCCACCAGAGCCTCACGCTGATCGCAATGCGCCCAATCGGGATCAACATCGAGGACGCACACCGTTTCGGGAGGAAGTTTCTGATTTCCGATCGACTCAAGGCATGCCGATAGATCCGCATAGCTGCGATAGGACACGATGCCCACGCAGTAGGTGGGTTTGTGAGACGCGGCCGCCAAATTTCGGCTCTCCCGGGGGGTTGGAAAACGAAGTGAGCCGCAGCAAGATAGTGTCCCCCCGATCGGCCGGCGAGCCCGTCTTGGGGGGAGCGGACCGAGATGACCGAATTCGGTTGGAATCTTGTCGGCCGGCGCCTTTCAGACAGAGCCGATTCGGGTTGGCTGTTCGCTCACCGCTTGCCCGCGATCACCGGGTGGAGACGGGTCAAAGTCTCGATCAGGGCCTTGGGGGATAGCTGGTCGGCGTCCTCGAGCCAGTGCACCACCGAGCGGACCTGCATCTCCATGAAGGCACGGGCTGCGATGCGGGGCTCGACCGCCGGGTGAAGTTGACCCTGCTCAAGCTGGTCCCGAAGCCGGCGTTCGAGGGGCCGCGGAGAGAGGCCAAGGCGAGCCGCGGCCGCAGAGCGCCCGAAGGTTGCTCGAAAGAGGTCGGGTTGCTCCTGGGCGAAGCCCACCAGGGCCACCAGGCCGGCGCGAACTTGGTCTTCAAGGGCTCGCTCTTTGGACGCCCGGTGAGCCTCGGCCAAGCGCTGCTGCAAACCTTCGAGGCCCCGTTGAACAATGGCACGGTGAAGGGCGAACTTATCCCCAAAATGTTGATAGAACGTTCCGACCCCCACACGGGCAGCCCGGGCAATCGTATTCGTATTGACGCCGTCTAGCCCGTCGCGGGCCATCAATTCAGTGCCCGCTCGGAGGAGGCTTTCGTACGCGCGCTTTGGGGCGGGTGACGAATTCTTCAAATGTCCGCGACTCGAGGCCATTCCCAGAAGATACTGATTTAGATATCTATATCTATAATAAAGACCAAAAAAAAGGGCAGATCGATATTGATATATTGCTTTTCTTTCGGATTTTCAACAAACCGATGGGCTGAAGCCTCTCCGAGGCGGAGGACTCGACGAATCGGACGGGCGTCAGCGGTCCCAAAGAGCGGTCCCTCACATCGCGGCTAAAATAGGAGTGGAGACCCCGGGCGTGAGGGTCCCGGGCAAGCCCAAGCCCAAAAATCCGGGTGGCCCACGGGGGGTCTCTTTTGCCCCGCTTCAAGGAGCGCCGAGCGCTTTGACCACTCCGAATACTCTTCAGGGCTCCAGATATCGGTCTGCGGCCAAGGTGGGACTCCTCAGCTTTTTGGGCCTCTGGGTCTTCTCCCAGGAGGGGTCGGCCGCCGAGGTTTTAGTCGATGGCATTGCGGCCCAGGTGGGCTCGCAGATTGTTCTTCACTCGGACGTCCAAGAGCTGTCCCGGCCCGTCGAGGAAAGGATGCGGGCCGCGGGGCTCAGCGACTCCGAGATCCAGAGCATGCGAGGCGACGCCCTGGAGCGACTGATCGAATCCAAATTGATCGAGAGCGTCGTGGTGCGGCTTGAGCTCCAAGCCACCGAAGAGGAGATCGACGCCGCCATCGCGGGCATTGCCCAAGACAATGGCCTCACCGTCGAACAATTACAAACCAGCGTAGAGAGCCATGGACTCACCCTGGCCGAATACCGCCAAAAACTAAAGGGGGAAATTGAGCGTTCCAAGGTCCTCAACACCATGGTCCGTTCGCGAATTCGAGTTGAGCCGGAAGAAGTTCGCGCCGCGTTTGAAGAACGCTTCGGGGATCAAGAGGCCCGATCCGGCGAAGAGGTTCGTCTTCGGCACATCCTCGTGGGCGCCGGAGGCGCATCACAGAGAAGCTTGGAAACGGCCTGCTCGATCGCCTCGGACGCAGAAAAAAAGATCAAAGGCGGAGAGCTCACTTTCAACGAAACGGCCCGACGCGTCACCGATATGAACCCGGAAGCCGGTGGCGAGTTGGGCTGGCTCCATGTAGACGATCTCGCACCCTGGATGTCAAACGCCCTCAAAACCATGAAACCCGGAGACGTCAGTGGTGTCATCGAAACCAGCTTTGGGTGCAACATTCTCGAGTTGGTGGAGCTGCGGGATTACCAAGTCGTCACCTATGCGGACGCCGAGGCTGCTTTGACGGCCGAGATCAACCGACGCAAGATGGATAAGGAATACCTCGACTGGCTCGAAACCTTGCGCAAGCAAACCTATATCTCTCGCAAGGGAAGCTATGCGGAGGGAAAGAAATCCATGGCGAGACGCGGGCGCTGAAGTTGTCCTCAGGGCCAGTCGAGCGCCACCCGACCCTCCCCGAAAGACCCCATGGAGGGATTCATCGGGGACTGCTGAGCGCACCGAAGGAGGTTGTGGTTCGCGGTGCCAGGACCCATAACCTCAAAGGGGTCGACGTCACGATCCCGCGCGACCGGCTTGTCGTGATCACCGGCCCCTCAGGCTCCGGCAAATCCAGTCTGGCCTTTGACACCCTCTACGCCGAGGGCCAAAGGCGCTACGTCGAGTCGCTTTCAGCGTATGCCCGTCAGTTCCTGGACCAGCTCGAAAAGCCCGATGTTGAATCCGTTGACGGGCTCTCGCCTTCTCTGTCGATCGAACAGCGCTCCCTTGGAAAAAGCCCACGGAGCACGGTTGGGACGGCCACCGAAATATCAGACTTCCTCCGAGTGCTCTTTGCCCGGGCGGGGGAAGCGCTTTGCCCAGGCTGCGGAGAGAAAGTCGCCTCTCAGACCTTGGCTCAAATGGTCGAGCGAACCATGAGCTTGCCGGAAGGAACGCGGATCGAGGTCCTCGCCCCCATCGTCCGTGGACGGCGAGGCGCGTATAAAAAGGAACTTGAGGCGTTGCGCCAACGAGGATACGTCGAAGTTCGGGTCGACGGTGAGCGGTTGCCGCTCGATCCCACACCTTCGATTGCGCGCCAAAAGCGTCACGACATAGAGGTCGTCGTCGATCGGATTACCCTTCGCAACCCCCTCCAACCTCGATTGGAGGGTTCTCTTGAAACGGCAACCGCTTTGGCAAAAGGCACCGTGCTCGTTCTGATTCAGAGCAACGGTACGAAAAAGGCATTGGCTCAAGAAGAGTGGTTGCTCTCGCTCAAGAGAGCCTGCGGGCGCTGTGGCGTGTCTTTCCCAGAATTGGCCCCGCGAAGCTTTTCCTTCAACAGTCCAGCGGGCGCGTGTGAGGCCTGCGATGGACTGGGCGTGCGGTTTCAACTCGACCCCGATCGCATTGTTCCGAAGCCAGAGGCCCCGCTTCAGGAAGCCATCGAGCCCTGGCAACGCAAACGCCATCGCCGCTTTTATGCCCAGCTCCTCTCGGACGTCGCCGAGCACCTCGCCATTGACACCTCGACCCCCTGGAACAAAATTCCCAAAGAAGCCCGGCATTTCATCCTTCGCGGTGGAAGCGAGAAGGTCTCTTTCTCAGTGGGAGACAAGCCGACTCGATCGGGGCGCTCAAGAAAAACCCAGGTGAAACGAGTTTTCCGCGGTGTTCTCGACGATCTTGAACGCCAGTCGAGCTCACAACTCGACCGCTATCGCGCGTCGACAGCCTGTGAGGCTTGCGGAGGGAGCCGGCTCAAAGCGGAAGCCCGCTCTGTTTGCCTAGAAGGAAAGGCGCTTCACGAACTCTGCGCGCTCAGCATTGGCGAAGTTCATGACTGGTTCGGACAGCTTGAAGTCTCGGACTTTCGTCGTCGAGCGGTCGTGAACCGAATTGTTCAGGAGATCCGAGACCGCCTCGGCTTTCTCTGCGATGTGGGCTTGGATTATCTGACTCTCGACCGCGCAACTTCCACGCTGTCCGGAGGCGAAGCCCAGCGGATTCGACTGGCCACCCAGGTTGGCTCAGAAATGTTGGGCGTTCTTTATATCTTGGACGAGCCGTCCATCGGGCTGCACCCACGCGATAACGACCGTCTTATTGCCAGCTTGATTCGACTTCGAGACAAGGGCAATAGCGTTGTGATTGTGGAGCATGACGAAGCGACGATCCGCGCAGCGGACTTTGTGATCGATATGGGACCCGGCGCGGGGACTCATGGCGGAGAAGTCGTCGCCACCGGTGATCCTTTACAAATTGAAGGCAACGAACGATCGCCCACCGGCGCATGGCTCAGTGGTGGAAAGTGCTTGGCGATTCGGCCCGCTCGTCGCTCAGCGAATGGCTGGCTAAAGCTCCGAGGCTGCCGCAGCCACAATCTCAAGAACCTCGATTTCTCTCTGCCCTTGGGCACATTCACTGTGCTGACCGGTGTATCGGGTTCGGGGAAGTCCACCCTCGTCAACGATACCTTGCACAGGGCGCTTGCTGCGCAGCTTCACGGAGCGGAGGGGGTACCGGGAGAATTCGATCGGCTCGAAGGCGTAGACGCCATCGATCAAGTGATCGATGTTGACCAAGCCCCCATTGGCCGAACGCCGCGCTCAAACCCCGCCACCTATACCGGCGCTCTATCAGGCATTCGCCAACTATTCAGCCAAATTCCGGAGGCGCGTGCCCGAGGCTACGACCCCGGGCGCTTCTCTTTCAACGTCAAGGGCGGTCGGTGTGAAGCCTGCGAAGGGGCGGGACGCAGCCGGATCGAAATGAACTTTCTTCCGGATCTCTTCGTCACCTGCGAGGTCTGTTCAGGTCGGCGGTACGAGGCGGAAACCCTCGAGATCCTCTACAAAGGCCGAAACATTGCCGACGTACTCGACATGACGGTTGAGGAAGCTCTGCCTTGGATGGAGAATATTCCAACGGTGCAGCGTCCACTCCAAGCGATGATGGATGTGGGACTGCATTACGTGCGTCTCGGCCAACCCGCCACGACCCTCTCCGGAGGTGAGGCACAGCGGGTCAAACTGGCCAAGGAGCTAGCACGGCGCTCCCACGGACGAACGCTGTACTTGCTCGACGAGCCAACAACCGGTTTGCATTTTTCAGATGTGGCTCGCTTGGTCGAGCTGCTCCAGCAGCTTGTTGATCGGGGCAATTCGGTACTGGTGATCGAACACCATCTCGACGTCATTCGATCAGCAGACCACATCGTCGATCTAGGACCCGGCGGAGGGGCTTCCGGGGGAAGCATCGTCGCAACAGGATCCCCAGAAGAGATCGCGCTCTGCGCTGACTCTTGGACCGGAGCGGCCCTCGCCGAGCGAGCCCACCCTCGATGATGATCGGGCGCTACCCTGAAGAGCCTTTCAAAATCCTGAGGCCGTTTATCCGGGTCACAAGAGGCAGGATCTATGCCCGAGCCTGAAAAGCCCAAGCGTCTGAAGAGGACCCCTGATTCGGACCTCTTCCCCGGTCCTTTCGCGGCGGTTTGGCTCTCGTTCCTCGCGCTCTTTTCGACGAGCCTGATGTTCACTCTCTTCGGAGAAGAGCTGGACTTCATTTCTTCGATCGGGCTGGCGCAGACATTGGGTCTGGGCAGCGTTGCTTTGCTCGCTGCCCGGCGGATCCCGCCCCCACACGTTGAACGAATAGGACTTCGAGGCTTCCCCCTCGCACGACTGCTTCCCTTGCTCTGCTTGCTGCCGGTCGTGATCCTGATTAAGGAATTCGACAACTACATCGGCGTTCTGATGCCAGCCAGTCCCGCTGTTCTCGAACTCCAAGCAGAACTCGCCGAGTTAACCCGGATTGACTCCGCGTATGCCGCCGCTCAAACGGTGATCGTGGCAGTCGGGATCAGCCCTCTGGTCGAAGGCTTCTTCTTTTTCGGAGTGATCTTGCAAGGCCTCGTCGCCCGACTGGGCGGGGTACGAGGGGTCTTGATCACGGCCGTTCTGTATTCGGTCGTCCACTTCCCCGCTTCCGGTGCCCCCGGTAGCGACGCGCTCGTTCCCCTGGCCAGCGGTCTGACGGTCGGGGCCTTGCTGGCTTTAGCTCGGCTTGGGTCTGGATCGCTCTTGGGGGCCGTCGGGCTGTCTGGTGCCATCGCAGCAGTGTATCTCGCTGCCGCGGAGTTGAGCGATGGAGCGGCCATTGCGGGCTTCAATGCCCCGGGCGAACACATCGCCTTGATCTGGGTCTTGCCTTCGGCGGTCGCGGTCCTCTACGGAATCCGGGTGCTTCTTCGCTTCGCCGCTCAATCTGACATCGCACCGCCGGTGCCTGCACCGACGCCCCAGGAAGAAGATGAAAACAACGGGTTCTTCCTTTAGCCTGCCCGCCTTCCCAGAAGAGTCCGCACGCGTGCCATGATTTCGACGTGCACGGTTTGCGGATCCGTTTCACCGGAAACGGAATGCAAGTAGGGCAGTTGCAAGCTGCAATAGATCTCACGGGTGCGCGTTAGAAACGACTCTCGCTCGAAGACCCGGTTTCTCTGTTCGCCTCGGGCGTCCACGCGACGTAGGGCTTCCTCGGCCGACAAGTCAATCAAGATGGCCAAGTCCGGTTCGGGAAAACGCGCCGCGTTGTTTTCCAAGATCTCAGCGGGATCGAGCCCCGCAGCCCCCTGGTAGGCCACATTCGAAAGGTAGTAGCGATCGGTGACCACAACCGACCCCTCATCAAGGGCCGGGCGAATCAGGTCCCGAACATGCTCCGCGCGGTCGAGCATAAAAGCTTCCAACTGCTCATTGGGCGAGAGGACTTCGCCAGCCACCGAGCGGGCGCGAATTTGGCGACCGTGGGGACCATCGGTCGGTTCCCGCGTGGCCACAACGGAGAGACCTTCAGAGCGAAGAGCGGTCACAAGGAGGTCGACCTGGGTCCCCTTGCCGGCCCCATCAATGCCTTCAAGGGCGACTAAAGAGCCTTGAACCACACGGCCTCCCGTGAACGGCGGCCCGAGAGCCTGAGTCCGTTCAACACTTCACGTGCCCTGTTCAACACGGGTGGTTCGAGAACGGGCCGCTCCAGGTGCCGGCTCGCACCCCCCGAAACAGCGTTCAAAGCCGGCTTGGTGCGCCGGCATCCGGGCACGCCACTTGCTCTAGCAAGGGAGTGAACGTCGCCCTCGGGCGACGCCCGCCCAGCCCCTCTAACGGGACCGGGGGTCGGGCGGGGAACGGGGCGCCGGGCGTCAGCACGGGGACGAGGTGAGCCGTAAACGGGGTGGGGCTCACCTCTGGCTGACGCCCGGCGTCTCAATTCGACTAGAACTTGCCCGACAAAACGAAGCCAATCACGAGACCGTAAATCGCGATGGATTCGATCAGCACCATGCCGAGGATGAAGTTGACGAACATGGCGCCGGCTGCACCGGGGTTGCGTGCGATCCCCGCCGTCGTGTTACCCGCCGTGAGACCCTGACCGATCCCGCAGCCGAGACCGGCGAGTCCAACCGCCAAGCCAGCACCGAGGCCGGGGCCAAGGCTGCTACCGCCGCCGTCATCGGCAAAGGCGAGGGCCGGGGCAACACTGAAGACGATGGTCCAGAGAAGAAGCTTCGCGAACTTACGCATGGTGGAGCTTTCCTTTCGTTTGAGCGTATGAGCTGTGTGGACCTTCTGGTCCGAATTATTTGCTCGTTGGGTGGATGACGACGCACCGCAACACCGGTCGGCGCCATAAAGAACTTTGAAATACGCAGACCGCCACAGACAACAGCCGGCGGTCGAGATCAGTGGGCCTCCTCAAGGGCTTGACCGATGTAGATCATGGTGAGCAGGGCGAATACAAATGCCTGCAGGAAACAGACGAGCATCCCCAAGCCCATGAAAATGGCGGGGACCGCGATGGGCGCGAGCCCAATGAAAACCATCACGACCGTGTGGTCGGCAAACATATTGGCCAAAAGACGAATTCCGAGAGTCAAAATCCGCGCGAAGTGAAGCACAATCTCAAGCGGCAGAAAGAGAAAGACGAGTGGTCGAAGGTGATAGGTCTTGCCGCCAATCGTGGGGTTCCAAATCGCGGGGCCCATAAACTGGAAGATGTATTTCCATCCGTGCTCTTTGATGCCCACATAGTTGTAGACAATGAACGATACGGTTGCCCAGGCGTAGGTCACGTTGGCATCGCCTGTCGCACCCTTGAAGCCGGGAACCAAACCCATCAGGTTGGCAAACAGAACAAAGAAAAAGATGGTGCCCGCAATCGGGAAATACTGCCTGGCCCGATCCCCCATGGTGTTTTCGCCGAGGTCCATGAGGAATTCGATCAGAAGCTCAAAGACGTTGCGGACCGTAAAACCCTCGTCGGGCAACACGCCGCCGTCTTGGGCCACGGCTTTTCGAATCCGAAGACCGCCAAACAAGAGCAAGGCAGCGGCGAAGAGGGTCGAGGTCAAGACCCACGGCACCTCACTGCTGCGCTCAAACCATTCAAAGATGTTCATTGCGGTGTTTCTCCATCCCGCGGATCGCGTTCCGCGGCCAAGACGACCTGCTCTGCTTCTTCCTCTTCCTCCGGGCGCTGCCTTTCGGCGGCCCGCCAGGCATTCCATTGATCCCACTCTTCGTCGTCGGGATCGAGGGCCGGCAATGTAGCGGGATCGACGACCTCTGGCCGATGCAACCAGGAATCGATGAGGACCGCGGGCATCGCAATCGAGAGCCCGACCAACAGGGCGATCGGGTTCGCGCCCAAGTACAGCACCACGATGATCCCGGTCCCCACCAGCACAAAGCGCAGCGCGAAAACCCCCACCCACGGTCCGGCGCCCTGAAACTCGCCGGCGAAAAAGAGTCGGGCCCCTCGCATGAGGGTTCCGAAGTTGAGCGCCTCCAGACAGGCTCCCAGGGCCAAACTGGTTGCAAAATGCGGGCTCGCCAGCGCGTAGGAGGCCGCGATGGCGCCTGCGCTCAGTCCGAGGTTCAATCTTTCAACGCGTTCCAGTTTCATCTTCTTCTTTTAATCAGCGATTCTCTCGCGAACTGTTCTCGAGCGGCCCAGCGCCCCCGGGCGGCTTCGATCCGGGAGTCGGTGACGGTCGATTTTGATCGCTCGGGACCCCGGTATCTACTTGGTTTCGCACTAGTTTTCCCATCCTGACCAGCCTCAGCACAAAAGCGGCGAATCCGATCACCGCTCCAATCAACAACCCGCGCGGCGACGTGTCGAATCGCACATCAACCCAGTACCCAATTCCCACCGCGATCACGATCGCGAGGACGGACTCCGTGGCCCCCTGGTAGGCGCTTCCCGCCGTCGAGTTGGCCTGACCGGCCATTCTCGTCAGCCTGCGCCCGCCCAGCAGACCCGCTCCCGCCGCCGCGCTTTTCTGCCGCGAAGGCTTCGAGCCCGGCCCGTTTTCCTTGGGGTTCTCCGTCACGACGGTCGAGCCCCCGGCGGCCGAGCGAACCTTTTCCCTAATGCAAACGAAGACCTATGGTCCTCTAGAGATCCAGATCGGCGCGCAGGATAGCCGACGCCCCCCATGGGCTCAACGGATCCGGGCGGCGCGCAACAACGCATTGCGGGCCACCTCAAGGGTGCGGTCGATATCGCGGGCGCGGTGCGCCAAGGAGAGAAAGCCCGCTTCGTAGGACGATGGCGCGAGGTTGATGCCGCCTTCAAGCATTTCGGAAAAAAAGCATCGAAAGCGAGCCTGATGGGCCTTCTTGGCATCTTCAAAACGCCGAACCGGTCCGGAATGAAAGAAGAAACCAAACATTCCCCCCGCCGAGACCGTGGAAAAGGGAACGCCCGCTTCCTCCGCAAGGCTGTCGAGACCCCCGACCAAACGCTCACTCAAGGCATTGAGCCGGTCGTAGACATCGGGCTCTTCCAATCTCTCCAAGGTGGCCAGTCCCGCGGCCACCGCCAGGGGGTTTCCGGAAAGCGTCCCGGCCTGGTACACCTCGCCCGCCGGAGCCACGTGCCGCATCAAATCGTTGCGCCCTCCGTACGCCGCCGCCGGAAGGCCGCCGCCCACCACTTTTCCCAGACACGTCAGGTCTGGGCGAACCCTGAACAGCCGCTGGGCCCCACCGCGAGCCACCCGAAATCCGGTCATCACCTCGTCGAAAATCAGCAAAGCGCCGTGTTGATCGCAAAGCTCACGAAGACCCCGCAGAAAACCAGCCACCGGGGGAATACAACCCATGTTGCCCGCAATGGGTTCCACGATGATGCACGCGATTTCATCAGGCCATCGCGCAAAGGCTTCCGCCACCGCATGGAGGTCATTGAACGGAGCTTGCACGGTGAGTTCCGTCATCGCGGCCGGCACCCCCGGTGATCCCGGAATGCCCAGCGTCGCCACGCCGCTTCCTGCGCCCACCAACAAACCATCGGAATGGCCGTGGTAACAACCCTCAAACTTGAGCACACGCGACCGCCCGGTGACACCCCGCGCCAAGCGAATCGCGCTCATCGTGGCCTCGGTGCCGGATGACACCATTCGAACTTGCTGAACCGAGGGCAAGGCACGGCGAATCGCTTCAGCCAAACGTGTTTCGTTTTCTGTGGGCGCGCCGAAACTCGTCCCCTTTTTCATGGCCTCCCGCACAGCCCGCAACACACCCGGATGCGCGTGTCCGAGAATCATCGGACCCCATGAGCCCACGTAGTCGATGTACTCGTTTCCATCGATATCCCAAATCCGCGCACCCTTGGCCCGATCAATGAAACGGGGCGTGAGCCCCACCGCACCAAAGGCCCGGACTGGGCTATTGACACCACCGGGGATCACTCGTCGGGCCTGCCGAAAAGCATCTTTTGAGTGTTGGGTCTTGAGTTTCTTTCGAGCCGTTTTTCGAGCAGTCATCGGTGGGATCAACTTTCGTCAGCCGGTTCGACCACCGACTCATCCTCTTCGGCGTCATCAGCGCCGACATCTCCTTCCGCGACGCGGGCCACGGCCACCAATTTTTCATCTGTGGCGAGGTCCATCATCCGGACGCCCTGGGTCGCTCGACCCATCGTTGAAATCCCGTCCACTGCGCACCGAAGCACCTTGCCGCCATCGGTGATCAACATCACGTCATCACCATTCATGACCTGAAGGACGCCGACCACCTGACCGTTTCGGTCGCCGGTCTTGATATTGATGATGCCCTGTCCGCCCCGCCGCTGGACCCGGTAGTCCTCGAGAGGGGTCCGCTTCCCGTAGCCATTTTGCGTCACACTCAAAACCGTGGCCCCGGGGTGAATGACTTCCATGCCAATCACCACATCATCGGCGGATAGACTCACACCTCGCACGCCCGTCGCCGTGCGCCCCATCGGGCGAACATCCGCTTCATCGAATAGAACCGCCTTGCCAGCCCGCGTCGCAATGAGAACTTGATTGCTTCCATAAGACCGCCCGGCGGCAATCAACTCGTCTCCATCGGCCAAGTTCACCGCAATAATCCCGGCTTTGCGAGGATTCGAGTACGCCTTCAGCGCGGTCTTCTTCACCACCCCGTTGCGTGTCGCCAAGATCACGTGCTCGTCTCCGCCGACATCTTCGAAGCTGCGGACCGGCAACATGGCCTCAATCCGCTCCCCCTCGGTGAGCTCAAGGACATTGACGATCGCCTTGCCCTTGGCCGCACGACCCAGTTGAGGCAGGGCGTGCACCTTAAGCCAATGCAACCGGCCCTTGTTGGTGAAAAACAACAGGTAGGCGTGGGTCGAGGCCACGCCGAGGTGGCGGACAAAGTCCTCACTTCGCGTTTCCATGCCCCGAGCACCCTTTCCTCCACGGCGCTGGGCCCGGTACAAGGTGACGGGGTTTCGCTTGATGTACCCCAGGTGGGACAAGGTCACGACCATGTCTTCTTCGACGATCAGGTCTTCGTTTGTGATGCCCCCGATGGCTTCGACGATCTGCGTCCGACGTTCGTCTCCGAAGCGTTCGTTGACCTCGCGAACCTCTGTGATGACCACTTCGAGAATTCGAGCATCGCTCTCCAGCAGGTCCTTTAGGTCGGCGATCTTCAGCCGAAGCGCCTCCAACTCATCAATGACTTTCTGGCGCTCCATCGCGGTCAAAGAGCGCAAGCGCATCTCAAGGATCGCTTGAGCTTGACGCTCTGAAAGTTGGAAACGCGTCATCATCTGATCGCGCGCTGCAGCTGCATCTTCACTTTCGCGAATCAACGCGATGATCTCATCGAGGTGATCGAGGGCAATCGCGAACCCCTCGAGGATATGGGCTCGAGCCTCCGCTTGCGCCAAGTCATAGATGGCTCGCCGGATGACGACCTCTTTCCGAAACTCGATAAAGTGTCGAAGCGCCTGCTTGAGGCCCAAGGTTTCTGGCCGGCCATTGACGAGAGCGAGCAGGTTGACCCCGAAGGTCGTCTGAAGGGGCGTCATCTTGTAGAGCTGGTTGAGAATGACTTCCTCGGCCACGTCGCGACGCAGCTCAATGACAATTCGCATCCCTTCGCGATTGGACTCATCGCGCAAATCTGTAATTCCGGCGATGCGGCCTTCTCGGACGAGGTCTGCGATGCGCTCGATCAACATCGCCTTGTTGACCTGATAGGGGATCGCGCTCACCACAATCCTTGAGCCGCGCTTCGTCTCTTCAAAGTCTGCGGTGGCCCGGAGAATGAGTTGGCCTCGGCCGGTGTGGTAGTAGCTCCGAACACCTTCGTTCCCACAGAGCAAGGCCCCGGTTGGGAAATCGGGACCGGGCATCCGCTCCATGAGCTCGTCCACTGTGCATTCCGGATTCTCAGCCTCGTGGACGAGGGCTTCGGTCAGCTCTCTCAGATTGTGGGGAGGAATGTTTGTCGCCATCCCCACCGCAATGCCAGCCGAGCCATTGGCAAGAAGATTGGGAAAGCGAGTCGGAAGGACTTCCGGCTCTTCCATCTGGCCATCGAAGTTCGGCGAGAAGTCAACCGTCTCCCGATCGATGTCCCGAAGCATTTCCTCAGCGAGAGAATCCAGCCTGGCTTCGGTGTATCGATAAGCTGCGGCGGAGTCGCCATCGATTGAACCAAAGTTGCCTTGGCCGTCCACGAGCGGATATCTCAGGGAAAAGTCCTGAGCCATCCTGACCATGGCTTCGTAAACCGCGCTATCGCCGTGGGGGTGGTAATGCTTCAGAACCTCACCGACGACCCCCACGGATTTCTTATAGGCTCGGTTGGGAAGGAGACCCTCCTGCTGCATGGCGTACAGAATACGCCGGTGCACGGGTTTCAGGCCGTCTTCAACTTTCGGAAGTGCCCGGCTGATAATGACCGACATCGAATAGGCGAGGAACGAACTCCGAACCTCATCCTCGATTGCGATGGCAGCCGTTCCGCCCCCGCCCCCTTCTTCAAGCGTTTCGTCTGTAGGTTCGTCCGGCAAGAGTTAATCCCGATTTAAGGCGCGAAGCTGGGTGCGCGCCGCAGTCTCTAGACGTCGAGGTTCTCGACATTCAAGGCGTTGTCTTCGATAAAACGGCGCCTTGGTTCAACCACCTCGCCCATCAAGGTGGTGAAAACATCGTCCGCTTCAACCAAGTCATCGACGCGAACTTGGAGCAGAACCCGATTCTCGGGTTTCATCGTAGTCTCCTCGAGCTGCTCCGGATTCATTTCCCCAAGGCCCTTGTATCGCTGAATCGATACGCCCTTCCCGCCGCGAGCCAAAGCCCGGGCCAACAAAAGAGTGTCGTTTGGGAAGGCCTCTTCTTCTCCCGCCACCCGTAAGACGAAGTTCGGTTGGCCAATTTCGTCTCGCTGGGCCTGGCAGCGAAGCATTCGCTGGTAATCGGGGTTCCGTAGACAGCCGAGGTCAAAAACGGTCCGCAATTCCTGGCCTCCGCGCCGCAGTTTCCCGACAAGGCGATGCTTATCGTTCTCTCGATCCCGCTCAACCGACCAGTTAATTTGACCAGCGTCTTCGCCCTCGACCCGTTCGAACTCGGCCTGGATCATCGGTCCGACTTGATCGACAAGCGTCGCTTCATCGTCGAGGTCTTGTTCGGTCGGTCGGACAAGAGTCGCCGACGCCTCAACGATTCGCTCGTCAAAGAGCCGGATCCGAAAGCGATCTAGCATTCGTTGCCGAACCCCGGCGTTTTCGAGGAACGTTTCCACCTCTGATTCGCTGAGGGCCAATCCGTTGGCGGTCACTTCGGCATCCGCCAGCCCAAGGCCGAGCAAATAGTCCTGGAGGGCTTGCTCGTCCTTTAGGTACCGGCTCCTCTTACCTCGCTTCGCTTTGTAGAGCGGAGGTTGAGCGATGTAAAGATAACCCGCTTGGATCAGGGGGCGCATTTGTCGATAAAAGAATGTGAGGAGCAGCGTGCGGATATGCGATCCGTCAACGTCCGCATCAGTCATGATGATGATTCGGTGATAGCGCGCCTTTTCGACGTTGAATTCGTCACCCACTCCGCAGCCGAGGGCCGCAATAATCGCTTGGACTTCGTTGTTCGCAAGCATCCGGTCGAGTCGTGCTCTCTCAACGTTGAGAATTTTGCCGCGGATCGGAAGAATGGCCTGGTTGGCACGAGATCGGCCCTGCTTCGCGGTTCCACCGGCAGAATCGCCCTCAACAATGAAGAGTTCACAGCGCGCCGGATCTCGCTCCTGACAATCTGCGAGCTTGCCGGGCAAACTGAAATCAGAGAGGGCCCCTTTTCGACGGGCAAGGTCTCGGGCCTTGCGGGCGGCTTCTCGCGCTTTCGCTGCATCGACGACCTTGTCGATAATAGGTCGGGCAATCTTGGGATTTTCCTCGAGGAAGGTTGAAAGCTTCTGGTAGAGAATGGCCTCGACGATGCCTCGGACTTCACTGGTTCCCAGCTTGGTTTTTGTCTGGCCCTCGAATTCAGGCTGCGGAAGCTTGACGCTAATCACAGCAGTGAGTCCTTCTCGCAGATCGTCCCCCTGCAAAGAAGGCTTATCGCCCTTGCTGTTGGCCTTGTAGTGGTTTTGGATATAACGGTTAATCGTCCGTGTCAGAGCGGTTCGAAAGCCGACGAGGTGGCTGCCACCGTCGACCGTGTTGATGTTGTTCGCGAATGAATAGACCGCTTCGTTATAGGAGTCGTTGTACTGTAGAGCGATTTCAACGCTGACCTGAGAACCACCGCCTCGTTCGCTGAGGGGGCGGCTATCCATCACGAAGACTGGCTCATCGTGGAGGGCCTGTTTTTTTTCGTTGAGGTGCTCGACGAAGGAACGGATCCCGCCCTGATAACAGAAATCGTGTTCTTTATCGTTTCGCTCATCCTTCAACACGATGCGGACGCCGGCATTCAAAAAGGAGAGTTCTCTGAGTCTCTTCGATAGAACATCGAAGGAGTACTCAGTCTCTGGGAAAATCTGATGGTCTGGCTTGAAGGTGATCGATGTCCCGGTTGCTTCAGCTTCGCCGACGTCTTTAAGGGGTCCCTGAGGGTCACCTCGGCTGTAAGACTGCTCCCAAATTCGGCCCGCCCTTTGGATGGACAGCGTCAGCTGGCTGGAGAGTGCATTCACGACTGATACGCCGACGCCATGAAGCCCGCCCGAAACCTTGTAGCTGTTCTCGTCAAATTTCCCGCCGGCGTGCAACGTGGTCAGGACGACTTCTGCTGCGGACCGATTTTCTGTCGGATGCTGGTCCGTGGGAATGCCCCGGCCGTTGTCATGAACACTGATGGAGTTGTCGCCATGAATCGTGACGAAGATCTCTGAGCAATAACCAGCCAGCGCCTCATCGATTGAATTATCAACGATTTCATAAACGAGATGGTGGAGCCCGTCGGGGCCCGTTGTCCCGATATACATGGCCGGTCTTTTCCGAACCGGCTCGAGACCTTCGAGAACCTCGATTGATTTAGCGTCGTAACTCAATTTTTTGGCTTCCTGATGATCCTGTAGGGCGCTGGTCCCGGTAGAGCCTTCGATGGGTTCATGATTTCGAACCCAGTTCACCGGAGTGATCGACAGCGATCGCGTTCGAATAGCGCTGTGCGAACTTTGCTTTCAGTTGGGCCTGGCCCGGGCCGGAATCAAACTCAACCCCTGATGGATCCGGCACGGATTCCGACCGAGAGAGAGCCGTCTTCTGGAGGCCTCTCAGTCCGCCATAAGGTACTGAAATGGCAGCCGGAGGTAAAGCTTCGAAAGGTCGAGTTTTGACCCGAAAAGGGCCTTTCCGGCCCTGATATTCAAGATCAGAAATCGGCAGCGGGGTCCGGGCCTCAGAGTCTCATGGGCATGACGACCGCGGTGGTGTCGTCATCGTTCGCCGGCATCAGCTGGGCGGGGGAGAGATCGCTCTGCAGTCCGAGTCGGAGCTCTTTTTCCTTAAGAGCCGAAAGGGCGTCAATGAGATAGCGGGCGTTGAACCCAACCGCGACCGGTTCCCCGGAATATTCGATATCAAACTCGTCCTGGGCATCCCCGAGATCAGGATTATTAGAAGAGACCACGAGCTGTCCCTCTCCCAACTCGAGCTTCACTGCCCGGCTGCGTTCTGAAGACAGCAAGACAACCCGTCGCAGAGACTTCATGAGTTGTTCAGAGGACACAACCAGCCGGACCGATAAATCGTTGGGGATCACCTGCTGATAATTGGGAAACTCGCCCTCGATTAATCGCATCACAAGAGTGACATCACCCTTGCGGGCTAGACCGCTATTCCCCTCGAAGCCGATCTCGACCTCATCGACGTCATCTTCATCAAGAAGCCGCTTAAGCTCCGTAAGGCCCTTTCTCGGAATGATCACCCCATTTGCGAGGCCCGCGAGATCGCCTTCGACTTCTCGATCGACTAGGGCGAGCCGATGTCCATCGGTCGCGACCATTCTAAGTTTCCCCGTGTCGGCGTGGACTTCGAGATAAACGCCGTTGAGGTTATATCGGGTCTCGTCAACAGAGGCTGCGTAGATGGTGCGATCGATCATTGAAGACAGAAGAGCCGAAGGGATGTTGACCGTCGATTCGGGGGAGAATTCAGGCAGTGTCGGGTATTCGTCGGCCGAGGTTCCGGCCAAAGTGAAGTGGGCTCGCGCACACCGAATATCGAGGTACGAATTTTGGGTCGCTTCCAGGGCGATGTCTTCATCGGGAAGTTCTCGAACGATCTCGAACAACTTCTTTGCCGCCACCGTCAAGCCCCCGGCTTTTTCAACCCGAGCGGGGTGACGTCCTCGAAGACCCACTTCGAGATCGGTCGCCGCCATCTGGAGACCCCCCCCGCCATCGGCGCCTTTTCCAGAACCCTTATCGGCTTCAAGGAGGACGTTGGCCAAAATAGGCATCGAATTTCGTTTTTCGACGATGGCCTGTAGGCGGGCGAGTGCTTTTTGAAATTCGACCTTGGAGATGCTGAGCTTCATCCCAGAGCCTTCCTATCTATTTATTGTCTTAAAATTTTTTAAAATAAGAAGGAGTAGAAGTGGTAGTGGGCTTCAAAACGGATAGAACGAGTCTAAACCTTTGAATCAAATCATCTTTAGCCTGCCGCCTCGGATCGCCAGTCTTCACCTGATCTGTCCGACGACCGGCACCCTTCGTAGAGGAACGAATTGTCGCGGTCCGATTTGTCGCGATAGTACCACGCACGACCGGTCATCGGCTCCCCTTGCTCGGCAAACTCAGCCTCGATCGGGTTGGGAAGAAGCCCCGAACGAACCCAATTGGCGAGGTCATTGAGGGGAGAGAACCCCCCAACCTCGGGATAGCGCCAAGTCAAAGTGATAGCTAACTTCCCGCGTCCTTCGGGCAGGGACGGCTCCTCCTGCTGCCTCGAAGCACTCCGCACAGAAACCTGTGAATGGACGGCTCGAGTTTGGATTTTTGACATACCCAGGTGCCGATTTAGGGGCTGTGCACCGCTTTCCGCGCAGCCAGCCCGCGAGAAGAGAGAATTCAAATGAAGAGAACCTATCAGCCGAGCCGAATCAAAAGGCTTCGAAAACACGGCTTTCGAGAACGCATGAAGACGAAGGCTGGACGGGCCACCCTGAAGCGTCGACGGGCCAAGGGTCGGAAGCGATTAGCCGTCTCGGTGGGCTCGAAGTAGAGGTTTCCGCTTGAGAATAGGGCGGCTTCAGCCGCCCCGTTTTCTGTGCGTAGAAAGAGACCTCTATGAATACCGAAAACGAGGCCGAGGACCGGCGACTTCGTCGCACGGAGCGATTGCTGGACGGCCGAGATTACCGACGCGTGTCACGTAAGGGTCGTCGTTTGACCAGCAGAGGGTTCGTAATGCTGGTCTCGCCCTCAAGAGAAACCGAGACCGAGCAAGGGCCGCAAGCCGCTCGCCTTGGAATGAGTGCGAGCCGGCGCGTTGGCAACGCGGTCACGAGAAATCGCGTAAAACGCCAAATACGCGAGTGGTACCGTGCCGAAAAGCATATTATCCCCGGGGGAAAAGACTACGTGTTGATTGTCAGGAGGCCCGCGGCGGGGATGTCCAGCGGTGAAATCCGGCAAATGCTGTCCCGCTTAATCGATCAAATGTCCGCCAAATCGCAGGCCGGGGCTGTCTCGCGAAGATGAATATCCGAAACCGCCCGATGCAGAGTCAGGGGAGATTGGCCAAAACGGCTGATAAAGCGCCTCTGCGCCGGAGGGGCGTCGGCTTTTTGGTCGTCTTGCTGCGATTTTGGCACCGTGCAATTTCGCCAATGCTCGGGCCGCGCTGCCGATTCGAGCCGAGCTGTTCCTGCTACGCCGCAGAGGCCTTAGAGCGCCATGGACCGCTCCGGGGAGGCCTTCTCTCGATGACGCGCCTGGCCCGATGCCACCCATTTCACCCCGGGGGATTTGACCCAGTGCCCGATCGGGTCGAGCCGCCCTCGTTGCCACAGAGGTTGACCTGACGTGGATCGCAACCTTCTCCTCGCATTCGCGTTGTCGATGGCCGTTTTTAGTGGTTGGCTGGCGTGGCAGCAGAGCATGGTGGTGCCCGAACGCGAGGCGGCGGCGGAACGTGCTCAGGCCGCTCAAGCGGCTTCGCCGGTCCCCGAAAACGCGGACGCCACGGCGGCTCCCAAGGTGGGTGAAATTCCGCTTCCGCCGGAAACGCCGACGGTTGCGTCGGACGTGGCGCCGCTAGAGCAAGCCGCGAAAGCCATTCCGTCCGACGCAGACGATACCTCGGCGTCGCTCCCGATTTGGGAGGGTGACCTTGAAAGCACCACGGTCGAAGCCCGCTTTAGCAATCAGGGCGCCGCCTTGGTGGGTTGGAAGTTGAAAGACTTCTACGAGACGCCGAAGCATAAGGAGCTGGTTCAGCTCATCGACCTTCCTCCGGGCCTCCCCCCAACGCTTTCGACGCCGTTTCGGGAATTGGACCTCGGTGACTTGTCTACGATGCGCTGGGAAGTTGAAAGAGCAGACGAGCAAGAGATCGTGTTTGCGATTCGTCGCGGCGGAGTCACTTTGCGAAAGACCTATCGGGGTCTCACCGACGGCTATACGATCGACCTGATCGTGGAAGTGGTCAACGGAAGCGGAAACCCACTCCGACCGGCTTTTCAAGTTGTCATCCCGGCAGCGATGAACGATCGCCCGGATTTTGGCGAACTCTCCCTGATCGCATTAGTCGGGGATGACGTCACCAGTGAACTAGTGAGTGGGGTGGGATCGCCTGGGTTCTTCTCGCGATTTTTTGGAGGTGGCCAAGAGGGGCCCGTTCAGTTCTCCTCCAACCTCGTCTACGCCGGACTCGAAATGCGCTATTTCGCTGGGGTCTTGCTCCCGGAAAGCACCGTGGAAGCCGGTGGAACTCTGGTGCCTCTCACGAAGGGAGAGTCGGCCGCCGCTGTGGTGTCTCTGGCCGGCGTTCAGGTGGCCCCAGGAAATCAAGTCTCCCGCCAGTTCACCGCCTTTATTGGACCGAAACAAACGAGTGTACTCGACCCCCTTGGCGAGGATGTGCGCCAGGCCATTATGCGGGGAGACTCCTGGATCGCGCCGCTGACGACCTTCTTCGAGTGGGCCCTCGCACGTGTTCACGACGTTGTTCCGAACTACGGCTTGGCGATTATTGTTCTCACGATTCTCGTGAGATTGGCAACATGGCCCATCATGGTGCGGCAGATGAAATCCGCCGAGCGGATGCGTGAGCTGATGCCGCGCATCAAGGCTCTGCAAGAAAAGTTCAAAGACGACCGGCAAAAGCAATCCGAGGAAACCTTTAAACTCTATCGAGAGACCGGGGTTAACCCGCTCGGCGGCTGCTTGCCGATGGTGCTTCAATTGCCGGTCTTCATCGGCCTCTTCTATGCCCTTCAGAGCTCAATTGACTTAAGGCAGGCGCCTTTCTTCTTATGGATCAATGACCTGTCAGCGCCAGCCACGCTGTTTACACTGCCCGGTGTAGACTTCCCGGTTCGCATTCTGCCCATCTTGATGGGGGCCAGCATGTTGATTCAGCAGAGGATGATGCCCCAGGCCGGCATGGACCCCGCTCAGGCGAAGATGATGTTGATCATGATGCCCGGCATGATGCTGGTCATTTCCTACACCTTCCCGTCCGGCCTTGTGCTGTATTGGATGGTCAGCAATGTGCTGGGAATCGCACATCAACTCTATGTGCGCCGAAAAATGCACACCGACTCATAGTCCCGACAGAACGAGGAGCTCAGATGTACGACAAGACTCATGAACCGAATGAATTCACCGGCGAATCCGCCTCAGATGCAGCCCAGCAGGCGGCCCGTTTTTTTGGCTTGGAAGAGGCAGATCTCACCGTTGTTGTGGCTGCCGAGGGAGCCATCTCGGGCGCTGTGGGGCGCACGGTTGTCGTCGCCTACCCGAAGAATGTGACGCCGAAGCCCCCTGGAGCACCGGGCGGTGGTGGCGGAGACGAAGATCGCTCTCGTGGCAGGGGTCGAGGCCGCGACTCCAAGGAACGTGGCCGGGACCGTGGAGGCAAGGGCCGACGGGATCGCGAAGGCGGTGGCCGAGAGGCGCGCCAGGAGCAGGTGTCTTCCGAGGCGAGAGCCGATGCAACGCCGGAAGAATCGAAAGGGACCGCCAAGGGGAAACTCGGCCCGGTGGGGGACTTCTTGATCGGCGCGGTTGAAAGGATGGTTCAAGGGCCTTTTGAGGTTGCCGAATCCGCTGAGGGCGACTTTTTGATTTACCAGCTCACGGGCGAGGCCAGCGAGCGGTTGGGAGGCAGTGATGGACGGGCGATCGACGCGCTTCAGCTTCTTGCCAATCAGGTCGCCAAAGACTTGCTTGAGGATTCGCCGAGGATCGTGATTGATGTGGCTGGGGAGATGGCCGACCGCGAGGCGTCCTTGACGCGTCTCTCCGAGCGGGCCGCGGGCCGGGCGCGCGAGACCGGGCGCTCGGTGGCCCTGGACCCGATGAATTCTCGGGACCGCCGAATCGTCCATATGGCCCTGAAAGATGAGTCTGGCTTGGCAACGATGAGCATCGGCGAAGGGCGCTACCGCCAGGTCCTGGTTGTGCCCGAGGGCGCGCCGGAGTTCGAAGAGGCGACCGCGAGCGCCCAGTAGACCCGGGCGTCCACCGCGCGGGCACGCTGCGGTCCCCAACGGTTCCGGTGTTCCACGTGGAACACTCGGAACCTGAGTTTCAAGTCCGCCCCGTCAAGGCGATGACCTTGCCTCGATTCATGTAGTCGTGCGATGTTCCACGTGGAACACTCCCGCTTCTGAGGCAGAGACCCGATGGTTCGATCCAGCACCGGTGATATGTCGGAACGAACGGAAAACCTACTCGTCCAGATTGACCCAGACTCATCGGTAGGCGAGCGGCGAGTCAAGCTCCACGCCCTGGCTGACCAGGTTGCCGAATGGGGCCGCCGAATGAACCTGACCGGCTACCGAGAAGCCAGCGGGATCTTCCGTGGCATGGTGATAGACGCTCTTGACCTTTTGGTCGCGGTCCAGGGTCGCCTGCAGGGCAGAGCCCACCAGATTGCCGACCTGGGTTCAGGCGCCGGCTTTCCGGGGTTGCCGATGGCGATCGCGGCGCCCGGTTGCGAGGTCACGCTCGTGGAGGCTCGCCGCAGGCGCCATCACTTCCAGAGATCCGCGTGCCGCTCGATTCCGATCCCCAACGCACGTCCGGTGCTGGGTCGGATGGAAGAGGCCGATCCGCGTCCGGCTGCCCTCGTGTTTGCCCAGGCGGTGGGGCCGCTTCCAAAAGTCCTTGACCTGGCCTTGCCCTGGGTGACCCCGGGAGGGTGGCTGGTGGTCCCATCGGGACCGCAGCTCGAGGTCGAGCCATCGGGACCTCTCTGGGCCGAGCAGTCCGTCCAGCCCTACGGCGAACCGGGCTCCACGACCTCTCACAAGTTCTGGATGGGCCAACGGACCCAATTTCCCCTCGATTCCCCATAGCGAGAGCCGGCTGGGTTTCGTACTGTGGCCGACGTCATTCCTTTGGAGTCTCATGTCCAACTCTCGCGTTATTGCCGTCGTTAATCAGAAGGGCGGAGTCGGGAAGACGACGACTTCCGTTAATTTGGCTGCGAGCCTCGCGGCCTCCGAGCACCGAACGCTTCTCGTGGACCTAGACCCCCAGGGGAACGCCAGCAGCGCGTATGGTGTTTTAAGCCCACACCCTCATATCTATCATGCGCTGGTCGGAGACTGTTCGGTCGAGTCCGCGATGGTGGAAACGGATTTGGGTTTTCTTCGGCTGATTCCCGCCGGCGCCGATTTGGTGGGGGCGGAGATTGAGTTGGTCACCCACCCCGATCGAGAGAAATGCTTGTCGGGTGTCATCGACCGAGTGAGGGACGATTTCGACTTCGTATTGATCGACTGCCCGCCCTCTCTGGGCATCCTGACTCTGAATGCACTGACAGCCGCCGACGCCTTGTTGATTCCGCTCCAATGTGAGTACTACGCGCTCGAAGGTTTGGCTCGGTTGATGGAAACGCGCGATCTGGTTTCGGCCGACCTAAACCCCGCCCTCGAGCTGGAGGGCATTGTGCTCACGATGGTCGACACGCGAAACAACTTGAGTCGCCAAGTTGAGGCAGAGGTTCGTGAGCACTTTGAGGACCGGGTCTACCAAACACGCATTCCTCGAAACGTCCGGCTCAGCGAAGCGCCGAGTCACGGCCAACCCATTCTGCTCTATGACGCCCATTCCCGGGGCGCGCAGGCGTATCTTGAGCTGGCCGAGGAAATGATCGGACGACACATAAAAGAGTCAACCCCTAAGATCGAGGTCGAAACGCCGCCCGAAGCGTTGATTCCGGCGCCGGCCCTGGAGGAGAAAGATCGATGACCGCACGCCGCAGTGCGCTCGGGCGAGGCCTGGGCGCCTTGATCCCCAACCGAGACGCCGATTCCGGCGCCGGCCCGCCCGGCGGGACGCCGGCCCAAGCGCCCACCCGCTCGGCACGGCCAGGAGCAGTTTCTGAAGGGGATCCGCCGGACTCCGGGCCCCGAGAGATTCCCGTCGACCAAGTCGATCCCAATCCCGAACAGCCGAGACGGGTTTTTGACCCCGATCAACTCGAATCCCTAGCGGCCTCCATCGTCGAGCATGGCGTCCTGCAGCCGGTGGTGGTTCGTCCGGCTGGTGATCGCTTCGAGCTGGTCGTGGGGGAGCGACGTTGGCGGGCGAGTCGGGCGGCGGGGCGGAAGACCATTCCCGCGGTCGTGACGGACTTGGATCCCCAGGCCCGGTTGGAAGTGGCCATCGTGGAAAATATCCAGCGGCATGACCTCAACCCGATGGAATTGGCCCACGCCTATCAGGCTTTGGTGGAGACGGGGGCAAGCCAGCAGGACATCGGCCAAAAGGTGTCCATGGATCGATCCTCGATTGCGAACCATCTGCGTTTACTCGACTTGTCTCGGGACCTCCAGGAAGACGTCGAACAGAATCGGCTCACCATGGGCCATGCGAAGGCCTTGCTGCAGCTCTCAGACCCGACCCAGCGTCAAGCTCTGCGAGACCGCGTGGTCAAGGAAAGCCTCTCGGTTCGTGCCACTGAGCGCCTCGCCCGACAGCTGGAGTCGCCTGACCCGAGCCCGGGGCCGTCCCAACCCGCTTCCCTCGACCCGGATCGAAGTCGTGTCCTTGAGGATCTGCAAAAGCGGTTTCAGACCCGAATCCAGGTCAAAGGCAATGGAAAGAAAGGCCGGCTCGAACTGGAGTACTACTCGGCAGAGGATCTAAACCGCATTCTTTCGATGCTTCTTGGGGACCCGCTATGAATCGCCCGAGGCCAGGCGAATTGGTTCCGGCGCTGGTGCCGGAGGGAGGCCGGTTTGATGGTTGCGTTGTGGTTCGTGGGGTCACCTGCCTCGCGGGTCATGTGGAAGGACCGGTTCAGGGGGCGGGTCGACTCTGGGTGCTTGAATCCGCCGTGATTAGCGGTGCCGTCGAAGTGGACGCGCTTGAATGTGCGGGCACGATTGAGGGGCCTGTCCGGGTGCGCGGGGTGGCTCACTTGGCCAAGGGTGCAACGGTTCGTGGCACCCTCCATGCGCCCCGCCTTTCCGTCGAGAATGGGGCCTTGATCCAGGGAAGGTGCTGCGTGGGAAATTCGGAGACCGAAACCAATCCCCGAGGCTGAATGCTCCGTTTTGGCTTGAAACCGCGCCGGCTTATGCAACCATTGCGCCCGCTGTGGCACCCAGAACGGATCTCCGGGCCGAGTCCGAGATGCGTGTGGGGTGGATCCAGCGCCCGGCGCCGTTGAGCTTGGCTTGGCGGGCTGCGGCGAGTGCTGCACGGATCCTCCGCGGAACCGACTCGGTTCAGCAGCGGCCTGTGGCAACCCGGTCGCCCGACCGGATTGGGTTTGTGTCGCGGAAGCGGCTCCAAAGCCACTTCGCGAAGAACCCGGAACAAGAAGAACAAAAGGCCAGAGCAAGAGGGAGCAAAGATGCGAGACCGGCCGAGATCATCAGGTCAGGCTTCGAAGTGCCAAAAGCGGATCACGTTCGTCGGGGTCGCGCTCGCCCTGTTGGCGATTCCGACGCTGGCCTCGGCGTCCGGTGAACTCAAGGTTTTCCCCGAACCCCTCAACAGCATCATCATGGGTGGCGGTCTAGCGGAAGGCCAATCGGCTGTTCCCGTCATGATGCTTCTCCTGACGGCTTTCTTCTTTGCTTTGGTTATTCCCGTCAACGCGTTGGTCTTCAAGCCCATCTTTCAAGCTCTTGACGATCGCGACCACCGAATCGACGGCGCTCGAAACCGGGCGGATCAAATTGCAGCGCAAACCGATGAGGCTTTGGCGCAATACGAGGCTTCGCTGCAAGCGGCTCGAGCCGAAGCCGACCAAGCCCGCAAGCAGTTGGTCGAAGCCGCGCGCCACGAACAGTCCGAAATGGCTGCGGCCTCCCGAGACAATGCCGAGGCCCTCATCGAAAGGGCCCGAGCCGATCTTTCGAGTGCCCTCGATGAGGCCACCGCTTCGATCCGTTCTTCATCGGAAGAGCTGGGTCAGCTCGCGGCCGAACGAATCCTGGGGAGATCACTGTGATCAACCGCCGACGCGTTCAGAAGAAGTGGCTGCTTGTCGCCGGCTTGTTGGCTTGGCCGAGTACGGCTTGGGCGGCCGGGGGCGAAGAGAGCCTTTCGAGCCTTCTTTACCAGGCGCTGAATTTGTTGATCGTCCTCGGTGTGATTTTCTACTTCGCCCGAAAGCCGGCGCTCGAGTATTTCGCGACCCGCCGGGCCGATGTTAAAAGAGACCTTGAGACAGCCGGCCAGCTGCTCTCCGAAGCCGAGGCACGCAACGCTGAGATCCAGCGCAAGCTGGCTGACCTGCAGAGTGAGACCGAGGAAATTCAGGAAAGCTCCCGCCGTCGGGCCGATGAAGAATGTGAGCGCCTGTTGGCTGAGGCCCGCCGCCAGGCAGAACGCGTCCAGAGCGACGCTGAGGTGGCCGCCGAACAAGAGTTCGCCCGGGCTCGCCGTGCGCTCCGGGCCGAGGCCGCCAACCTAGCCGCAGAAATCGCGGATCGGCTGGTCAAGGAAAAGATCGGGGACAACGACCAAGAGCGATTGCTTGATGAATTTATTACTCGGGTCGATTCGACCCCGGCCGCTAAGGCCTGAATCCGTCGCCCCCAGCCTTTCTTAAGGAACGAGCCTTCAATCTATGCCTTCCTCTACAGCTGCCCTTCGATACGCCAAGGCCCTCTTTTCTTTGGCCCGAGATGCCCGCGTTGTTTCGGAAGTCCGAACTGAGATCGAAGGTCTATCCACCCTCTTCGGTGAAAATGAAGAGCTGCGCCACGCCTTGCTGACGCCTCTCCACCCCGCGGATGAGAGAAAGTCGGCGCTGCGTGCACTGGCCGAACGCCTCGGTCTCTCGTCTCTGGTGGTTAACTTCATCTCGTATCTGATCGACCAGCGCAGGTTGGTGGATTACGCCGCCATCACGGCTGAGTACGCACGTCTCGCCGATGAAGATCAGGGACTGTTGACGGCCGAGGTCGTGGCTGCGAGTGATCTCGACGAGCGTCGCCAAGACCGACTGCGCCGAGCGTTATCTGACCGGACAGGCCGTGAAGTCCGGCTGGAGATTGAGGTTGATCCGTCGCTTGTAGGCGGAGCAATCGCGAAGGTCGGAGACCTCGTCTTCGATGGAAGCATTCGAACCCAATTACAGCATCTGCGCAACAACTTGTTGGGAGAGGGCCCGTCCCACTCTTGAACCCTGCGCGCTTTTGAACCCGCCTCCGCCGCGTGCGGAACCACACGCTCGAGAAGGAATGCCGACCGATGGACATCAAGCCTGCCGAAATTACTGACATCCTGAAGCGCGAAATCAAGGAATACGATCGCGAGGTCGACGTTGCCGAAACCGGAACCGTTCTGAGTGCCGGCGATGGAATCGCCCGGGTTTATGGCCTGGAAAACGCACTGGCCGGCGAGCTTGTCGAGTTCGAGAGTGGTTTAGCGGGCATGGTGCTCAACCTCGAAGAAGACAACGTCGGCATCGCGGTGATGGGCGAGAGCCATGGCATCAGCGAGGGTGAGGTTGTTCGCCGAACCGGACGCATCATCGATGTTCCGGTGGGCGATGCACTGATCGGACGAGTGGTGGATGCTCTTGGGAACCCGATCGATGGAAAGGGGGCCATCGAAACCGAGGAGCGTCGACTGCTCGAGATCAAGGCCCCGGGCATCGTTGGCCGAAAGTCCGTGCACGAATCTCTCGCAACGGGGATCAAGGCCATCGACGCGATGGTGCCGGTTGGTCGAGGACAGCGTGAATTGATCATCGGTGATCGCCAGACCGGGAAGACGGCAATTGCGATTGACACCATCATCAACCAGAAAAACACCGACGTTTTCTGTGTTTATGTGGCGATCGGTCAGAAGCAATCAACCGTGGCCCAGGTAGTGGACAAGCTCAATCAGCACGGCGCGATGGACTACACGATCGTGGTGGCCGCAACGGCTTCCGACCCGGCGCCGCTCCAATACCTGGCGCCTTACGGCGGCTGCTCGATGGCGGAGCACTTCCTTCACACCGGCCGCCACGCTCTGATCATCTATGACGATCTTTCCAAGCAGGCCGTAGCGTACAGGCAGCTTTCTCTATTGCTTCGCCGGCCGCCGGGGCGCGAGGCTTACCCCGGTGACATCTTTTACTGTCACTCGCGGTTGCTTGAGCGGGCTTGCAAGCTCGATGATTCAGAAGGAGGCGGCAGCCTCACGGCGCTC
>NHEP01000122.1 GCA_002171515.1 bacterium TMED88
CGCGCGCCGCCATGGAAACTTCAAAGCGCTGCAATGCTTGTTTTGGTGGATACTACACTCGCGCCTCAAAGTAGATGTCTTCAAAATCTCGCTCCGCCCCATCGACAATGGCCTTCAAAGCGACCCTTCAAGCCACCCTGGCTACGAGGTTAAAGTGGTCGATCCCGAAACCCTCCGGGAAGCGTGCCGTGACCCAGAGATGGATATCTCGACCGAACTCGCTGAAGCCGCGATTGCGAATGGCGACGTCATCACGGGGGCCTTCAAAAACGGCCGCCTGGTTTCCTACGTTTTCGCCACCAATTTATCGGCGCCACACGATGATTATTTTTCCGTCCGGGTTCCGCCTAAAATGCGATATGGGTACAAGGGGTATACGCTTCCGGAACACCGTGGCCGACATTTGATGTACTCAATGTCTCATCTACGAGCAAGGAACGACATCTTCATCCAACGCGGCTGTAAGCAACATATGGCTTTCATTGGCGCGTGGAATCTCTCCAGCCTTCGGTCAAACAGACGAACATCCACAAATCGACTCATTGGATACGCGGTGAACGCCTATTGGGGAAAGCGCCCCGTCTCTTTCCTGACGCCTCGGGTCAAGCGAACCGGCTTTCGCTTTCTAGCCCAAAACCGCATTAGAAATCCCGATGTAGACAAGACGGCGGATCAGCTTCCGACCGGGCCGTAGTGCGCAAGGTTCAGCCGACGGCGCTGGAACTTCCAACCGGCCGGCGTCTGAACGTACTCGTCTTCATACCAGCCGTAGCCTTCCATCCGAACGCCATCGACTTCTGCGCGAAGCTCGATATAGGCGGTTCCACTCGCCCGGTCACCCAACAAATCGATGACGTGATTATGGAGAAAGGGATAGAAACCCGAAGTTTCAAAGGTCTGAGTGTATTCCCGGAGAATCGCCGCCCTGCCCTCCAGCGGCGGACGATCACCGGTGTCCATCACGCCGTCTTCGGCGAAAAGCTCAGCCGCCACGGCGGCATCCTTTTGCCAAACACAATGCGCATAGCGACGAACGAGGTCGCGAATTGCACTTTCGCTGATCACTTCCTGAAGTTCGGCGTTGTTTCCCATGTCAGTCTTCTATCGATTCGGCGACCAGTTCGGCGATATCGGCCACTCTGACCTCTCCATCCGGGTCGAGCGCGCTGCTTGCATCTTCGAACATCTGCATGCAAAACGGGCAGGAAACCGCGGCGGTTTTCGCGCCACAGCCCTGCACCTGAGAAAATCGCTCGTGGTTGATTCGGTGCTCAGGCTTATCGTCCATCCACGCGTAGCCACCCCCTGAACCACAGCAATGCGAGCGAGAGCGGCTCTTCTTCATTTCGATCAATGAGCCATCTGCACTGACGCTGGCCGCGACCTGCCGGGGTTCCTCGTAAATATCGTTGTGCCGCCCGAGGTAACAGGGATCGTGGTACGTGACCGATTCGGCTTGACCCTTCGGCTTAACCCGACCATCGGAAATCAAATCGTCAATTAACTCGCTGTGATGAAGAACCTCGTACTCGCCGCCGTAGTCTGAGTACTCGTTTTTCAGCGTATTCATGCAATGCGGGCACGCCGTCACAATCCGTTTGATTCCATATCGCTCAAAGGTTTCGATATTCTCCTTCGCACACATTTGGTAAGTCAGTTCGCCTCCAACCCGACGAGCCGGATCTCCCGTACAGACCTCTTCATTGCCAAGAAGCGCGAAATCGACGCCGGCTGTCTTCATCACTTTTACCAGCGCTCGGCTTACGTCGATATTCCGATCAACCATCGCGCCCGCACAGCCGACCCAGAAGAGCGTGTCGGCCTCATCGCCCCGACCATAGACTTTGACATCCAGATCACTGAACCACTCTTCTCGATCGCGAGAGGATCCAACAAACGGGTGCATCCGATCGTCCATGCTCTTCAGCAGAGCCTGCGCGTCCTCGCCCATCTTGGACTCGGTCATCACGAGGTGCCGCCGCATATCGACAATCTTGGGAATATGCTCAATAAACATCGGGCATTCGTGCATGCAGGCGCCACAGGTCCGGCAACCCCACAATTCCGCCTCGAGGACCGCGGGCTGCGCTCCATCCTCTCCGCCATCTCCGATCAGGGGACTGATCAGCGGGGCCTGCACGGTCTCAGCGCCGTCCCCGCCGGCCACCGGGGCCGATCGAGTCAATTGCCCCTTCATATCCTGAATCAGCTTACGGGGCGAAAGCGGGGAACCACTGATCGTCGCCGGGCACATCGCTTCGCAGCGCCCGCAATTCACGCAAGCATCGAGGTCCATCAGGCCCTTCCAGCTAAATCCCTCCAAAGAACCCACGCCGAGTCGATCAAGTGCCTCCTCATCCTCCTCGACAAGCACATCAATATCCGGATGGCTGAGCTTGCCCGTTGAGCCCAGGTTACGGAGAAAAATATTGCTGCCTCCATAGACCACGTGGCCGAACTTGCCGAACACGAAATAGCCGATGAATCCAAACGCGGTGATGGCATGAACCCACCAAAGACTACGGTGGGCTTCCAACAGGCTGCTCTCTGGCCAGCCGGCGAAGAGAAACGAAACCGAGTACCCGATGGGCGACCATTCCGCCCAAGGGGGTTCCGTGGCGGCGAGGCGGAGCCCCTCGACGAAAAAGCCCTGAACAAAAAGAAGCAAGAGCAACAAAACCGCGACCCAGTCATCCAAAGCCGAATGCAATCGAGCGGGTCGCAGAACGCCTCGCCAGAACAGCATCATCAACAGGCCCAGGATGGCCACCAGACCGAAGAGATCACTCAGCAGCGAGTAGCCCAAATAGAAATTGCCTTGCAGGAAGTGGATTCCGGTCCACTCCTGAACAGCGATCAAAAGCGTGGCGATAAATTCGGCGACAAATCCGTAAAAGATCATCAGATGCGCCACGCCCGGAAGCGGATCCTGGAGATGCCGGCGCTGCCCAAAGACTTCTCTCAGTAAGCCTGAAATTCTTTCGGGGATTCGGTCGACCCGATTCTCAGACCCACCCAGGCGCCACAGTCGAACCCTTTTCCAGACTCCCCAGAGCAACCAGGTCGCGGCAACGGCGAGAAAGGCATAGATCAGCCCACCACCGACAATGTTCCAGTAAATCTGACGCGTCGGCTCCATGACGACCCTACCCAAATGGCTCGGCATTTTCGTCCGGCCGAAAGAGAAAGCCCCGTTGGGACACCGTCAGGCTACCCCGTGAACTCTGCTGGTCGCAACATCGCCTGTCGCTAAACTGCCCTCGGATCGCGGCTCAACGCGATTAATCGTCATGGTGATGCGAGAAGTCCTCAAAAAAATCGACCAGTGGATCGAAGCGGGTGAAGAGGTCGCTCTTGCGACCCTCATCGACACCCATGGGTCGTCCCCGCGGCCCGCCGGGGCCCGATTTTGTTGCACTCGAACTGGCCAAATGGTCGGATCGGTCAGCAGTGGATGCATCGAGGGCGACGTCTTCGAGCGAGCCCTCGAAGTCATGCGGGACGAACAACCAACGATTCAGCGCTATGGGATCGAGGCCGCGGACGGTATCGCCGTCGGCCTTTCATGTGGGGGCGAAGTCGACGTCTTGATCGAACCCTTCAAATCCGATGAAGCGTGGCAAGCCGTCGTCAAGGCCGTCTCCGACCGTCAAGCAATTGCCCACTGTGTCGCCCTTGAGCCGAACGATCTCCAAGGTCGACATATGGCCTTTGACGAATCGGGGCAACGTTACGGATCCATTCACCCGGGAATCGACGCAAGCATCGTGGAGCAGACCGTAAAACTTTTGGAAGATGGTGGTCAGTCTCAGATCGAAGAGATGAGCGGTGCGGAGCCCTTTCGCGTCTTCGTGCAGGCCCTCGCCCCTCCCCCCAGACTTTTGGTGATCGGGGCGACCCACACCGCCATGCCGCTCGTCGAAATGGCTTCGACCCTCGGATTTGAAACCTTCGTCATCGATCCGCGATCGCCTTTCGCGCACCGGGACCGATTTCCGACAGTCGACCACCTGCTCCTTGAGTGGCCCGACCAGGCCCTCTCCTCACTCACCCTCGATCGTCGCTGCCATATCCTCACCCTCAGCCACGATCTCAAATTTGATATTCCGGCGCTCGCATGCGCCTTGCGATCGCCGGTCCGCTATATCGGAGCCCTGGGAAGTCGACGGACCCATGCCGGACGGCTCGATCGGCTGCGCGAACTCGGTTTCGACGATGTCGATCTGGTGCGGATTCATACCCCGGTTGGACTCGACCTCGGCGCGCGAACACCGGAGGAAATTGCCCTGGCCATCTTGGCTGAAATTGTTGCCGTTCGGCACGAGCGAACCGGACAGAGCCTGCGTGATTCACCCGCAATGAACCCAAGGGCTCACTCGAACACGCGTATCGGGAATCAGACCGGTGGCTGAGCGCACGACCTCCTCTACGACTCTCCGGCCAGAACTCGGGAATTCAAACCGAGTCGCTGGCCTCGTCTTGGCGGCGGGACACTCAAGCCGAATGGGAAAGCCTAAACTCCTGCTTCCCTGGGAAGGCCTCCCCCTCCTCGAACATGTCATTCAAACCCTGCTCGCTTCGCGCGCTGAAGCCATCTGGGTCGTAATCAGTCGAGAGCGACCCTTTTTGACTCCGCCCCCGGAGCGACCCCATATCCACTTTGTCTACACACCTGATCCTGGCGGTGGTTTGAGCCACTCCCTACAGACAGGACTCTCTGCGATTCCGGATGCTTTTGATGCTGCCGCGATCGTCTTGGCCGACCAGCCAGGTCTTCAGACCCAGCTGGTGGACCGCATCATCAAAGAGGCGCTCACGCCGCCTGCTTGCGCAACGCGCCCGATTTTCAAACACGGCGGTCATTCGGTCCCGGGCCACCCTTTTGTGTTGATGCGAAGCGCCTTTGCGCTGGCCGCTCACCTGAAGGGGGACCAGGGCGCACGAGCCATTTTCGACGACGACCCTGCTGCCTTGCGGGAGTGCGTAGTTGACGGCTTGGCCCCACCCGACGTCGATACGCCGGCAGATTATTCCGCCTTGCTTAAAACGCGTCGCAACGCGTCGACCCTTCCCTTCGGCCGGATCGAGGAATCTGGCCCAAATTCTTCGTAAAGAAAGGAACCCTCCCTTGGCGATCGAAATCATCGAAAAAATGAATCTCGAAGCTCCCCCGGACGCAGCGTGGAGTTTCATCACCGATCCCGAACGGGTTGTCGCCTGCATGCCCGGGGCGGAACTCGTCGAGCAACTCGACGAAAAGACCTACGTGGGGAAGGTCAAGGTTAAATTGGGAGCAATTACGACCGCTTATAAAGGACAAGTGGCGTTTGACACCGTCGACGACGAAAATCACACGATGCGTTTAACCGGTGAGGGTCGCGAGACCGGTGGTGGAACCGCTAAAGGCAGTCTCGATGTCCGCATGACCGAACTGGAGTCGGGGATCGAGATGAGCTTCGAGGTCCGAGTCGACCTGACGGGCAAAGTGATGCAGATGGGCCGAGGAATGATCAAGGGCGTCTCCGGCCAGATCTTCAAACAGTTTGCCGCCTCCGCCCGCGATCAGATCTTGGCCGCCGCGGAGACGCCCGAGGGGACGCCCCTCCCCGCCCCCAGCCCGGAGGGGCAAGAAGCGCTCTCCGTCGGTGGGCTGGTCGGTCGAACCCTCTGGCAAGGAATTGTCGACTTTTTCAAAAAACTCTTTGGCGGCGGCGCCCGCTAAGCGCTCGATCGGCCCCACCCGGTTTCTGAGCTGGGTGTGTAAGGAAGGATCCGATGAAAACCATAGGCGCTCTGGATGGCATTCGAGTCATCGAACTTGGCGAGAAGGTTTCCTCACCGTATTGCGGAAAACTATTCGCCGATTTCGGAGCCGATGTCATCAAAGTCGAGGCTCGCAATGGCGACTCAAGCCGAAACTGGGGCCCTTTCCCAAACGACCAACCGAACCCAGAGGCCAGCGGGACCTTTCATTTTCTGAACACCAATAAGCGAAGTATCACCCTCGACCTTGAAAACGAGACGGACCGCAACCAACTTCGAGCGCTGATCCGCGGGGCCGATCTTCTGATCGAAAATTACGCGCCTGGTTTCCTCGATCAGCTGGCTCTTGGTTGGTCGGACCTCAGCGAACTCAATCCAAATCTCGTGATGGTTTCCATTACGCCCTTCGGCCAAACGGGACCGTACTCCCGCTGGCTGGGCTCGGATCTCAATGCCTATCACCTCACTGGCGCGAGCAGCCGCTACTGCGGGCGTCCCGGCGAAATGCCGCTTGAGCATGGAACCTTCGCGGCCGATTTTTATGGAGCCATCGCAGGCGCCGCCTGGGGACTCGCGGCGGTTTTGGGCAGAACAATTTCGGGCGGTGGCCAGCATGTCGACGTCTCCTCCGCGGAGGCCATTGCCGCAACCTTTGTCGGCGGGCAGAACATCGGTGGATTCGCTCAAGACGGACGCTTCGACAAAAGAACTGGAGTCGGCATGCCCCTGGCTGCCCCGGCAAGCATCGTGCCCTGTCTGGACGGTCATGTTTGGATGCTCGCCCTCGAACCCGGGCAGTGGAATGGACTTCGCGAAGTTATGGGGGATCCAGAGTGGGCCCAACTTGAAATGTTTCAAGACATGTTTTCGCGGGGCGAGAATGCAGATTTGATCTACGCCATGGTAACCGAGTGGGCAGCGAACCATCCCAAAATGGAGATCATGGATCGATGCCAAGCTGCGGGCTGTCCCATCACTGCGGTCTTCACCATGAAGGAAGCGGCGGAACACCCTCATCTCAATGAGAGGGGTTACATCGTCGAATTGGACCACGACAAGCTCGGTTCTTTTAGAACCCTGGGCGCTCCCTTCAAACTCTCTAAAACGCCGGGGGGACCCACGCGGTCCGCACCTCGGCTCGGAGAACACAATCAGGAGATCTTGGCTGAGCCCCCCCGCTTCGTTCCTTCCGGTTCCCCAGTCAAATCGCCAGAAAGACCACTGTCCGGATTGCGCGTTGCGAACTTCGGCTGGGTCTGGTCCGGTCCTGTCACCGGTCAAACACTGGGTTTTCTCGGAGCGGAGGTTTACAAGATTGAATCCTACGCCCGCGTGGACATGACTCGGACGCTGCCCCCCTTCGCAGAAGGCGAACGGGATCCGAATCGAAGCCTCTCCAACAATGCGTGCTGGGCCGGCAACGGCAGCGTTTCGCTGAATCTCAAAACCGAGGAGGCCCGCCAGCTCGCCTTGGATATCGTGGCGCAATGCGATGTCGTCATCGAAAATTTTGGCCCCGGCGTGATGGATCGACTCGGCCTTGGCTTCGAAGACCTGAAGCGAGTCAAACCGGACATCATCATGTTCTCGATGCCGGCCGCTGGACTCTGGGGACCTCTTAAAGACGTCCGGACCTACGGGTTGAGCCTCACCAGCACCACCGGCCTCGATAGCCTGGTGGGGTATGCCGAGGGCGATCTCGTGCCCGTTGAAAATGCTTACTCGGACCCGTATAACGGCATTTTCGGAGCCTATGCGATCCTGACCGCTGTGGCCCACCACCGACGCACCGGCGAAGGGCAGTTGATCGACTTCTCCCAACAAGAAGCCGTGATGCAAATGGTCGGCCCAGCCTTCATGGATTACTCACTCAACGGTCGAATCGCGGGCCCCCTGGGCAACCGTCATCCGCTGGCCGCCGCAGCGCCCCACGGTGTTTTTCCCTGCGCGGGAGAGGATCGCTGGATCAGCATCGCAGTGGAGGAGGACCCCCAGTGGCGAGCCCTAGTCGATGCGATGGGGTCTCCGAACTGGGCTCAGAAGCCCCAATTTCAGACGCAAGACGAGCGTGTCGCCCACATTCAAGTGCTTCATGAACATCTCGCAGAATGGACTCGAGACCATGACGACCGCGTACTCGCCGACGCTCTCCAGGCCGCCGGCGTGCCCGCCGCCCCGGTACTGAATGTCGCCGATTTATTGTCGGATCCGCATTACCAGTCGCGCGAGACATTCATCGAGGTTGAGCATCCCCTTGGCTACAGGGAGACCATCTACGGTGCATACGTCAAGCTCAGCCGGACACCGGCTCAAGCCTCCCCTGGACCCTGGATTGGCCAAGACAACGACCGCATCTTCAAAGAATGGCTGCAGATGGACGAAGAGCGGTATGCCTCCCTCAAAGACGCTCAAGTCATCTATTGAGTCGTGCTCGCATCGGAGTTTCTAGCGTGGACAAAGACAGCAACGAGAACGAATCCATCATTGAGCACATTCAACGCTATCGCGACGAATTGGTCCGTGCGCCGGGCACATGGCCGGCGAAGCGCGAGCTCGCCGCCGCCATCCGTGAGCTCATGGAATGCCTGTGCGAAACAGATGCGCCCGAGGCGGATCTGCTTGAGATCGCCGCACAGGTCCGGACCAGCGCCCGCCGATTTAGCGGACAACCCCGGATGACGGATCCACCCGGAGTCGCAGAGGGCTCATTGGCCGCCGGGATGCATATGTTTATGGACCGAAGTCCTGTAGTCGGACTTTCAAACCCCGTCGCCCCCCCCGTGACCCTCCATCCCGATCATGAAGCCAAGGTGGTCCGAGGAAGTGTGACCTTCGGGAATCCTTTTGAAGGCGCTCCCGGGTGCGCACACGGAGGGTTCATTGCGGCCCTATTCGACGAAGCACTCGGCATGGCCTGCGTATTCTCTTCCGAGGGTCCCGGAATGACGGGAACAATCACGGTCCGCTACCGAAAACCCACCCCGATCCATGTTCCCCTTCGGATCGAAGCCGGCTTTGACCGTGCAGAAGGACGAAAAGTTTTCAACTACGGAAAGCTTTTCTCGGGAGATACGCTCCTCGCCGAGGCAGAGGGGCTCTTCATCACGATCGCTCGGGAGCGATTTGCGGAGCTGAGAGAAGAACAGCGGGACAGAGAACGCGGGCGGACAGACCCTCTCTGAGCCCGAATATTTCATCCATCGACCTGTTGCCCAGCAGCCGAGACTCGTTCAGCCATCGGGTCACCCGCGAAGCTTTGAGCGAGGCCGGGGAGTTCCTCGGCCGCGTCTTGGCATTCAGAAATCGGCAGAAATCCGGCTGCCATTTGAGGTCTGACACTCACCGGTGCCCCCTCCCATTAAGCCTTCCTGAGGTCGACGCAGAGTAAAGCGGCATCGCATGGTGTCGCCTTTATCGCCAATCAGAGAGGCCACAGCCTTTCCGGTGTATTCCTGAACAAAAATCGGGTAATACGAACTCGCCATGTACTCGCCCATGGGCTCGCCCGCCGGTCCCCACCACCAGGAATCATTGGCCCCGCCCCAGTCGTAGCCACTCCAAATCGGCCCCCAGGTATCCAAGACCGGAGCCACCGTTTCGACCTTAGTGCCCGCCACGATACGGATATAGTGACCGGTGAATCGCTGTCCGCCCCGACCCAGGGTGCAGAAGATTCGACCCGTATTCTTCGACTCGGATTCCCAGCCAAGCACGATCGGCTCTGACGATTTGCCGGGGGGCGTCCAATGCGCAGCAATGACGCCGGTTTGAGGCGTCGTCGCGCAGGCCATCGCTGCCACAACCACAAAAAGGACCCATGCGTATCGCTGTCTCCGCAAATGAGTTTTTCTCACGTCTTGACTCCCTCTTCTCCAGCGGCTGCTCGGCGCGCGATCGTTTTCCACAAGCATTCTGTCTACTTCATGAGGATCGGGCAAGGTACGCCCTTCACAAAGGCCGATCCGCAGATTTCCCCGTCGGGCAGATTGCACAGGCCATCTGCCCGGTGGCTATCCGAACCTGGTGTCACCAACGCGAAGCTGCCCCCTCGAATCATGCAGCTGCGCTGGGCCGGGCTCGTCTTCTTCGAGATTTCTACGCCTCCGACCGGACATTCCTTTCGGAAGAGCGCCCATTCCTCACATTGCCCTCCGGAATCGAAATAACAAACCCCGAGCGAGCCTCCATCTAAGGTCTTTTCCAACTTGAGGTGCCCGCCGACTTCTTCACAATGCACGGAGGCGGGGTTCGCGAGCTTGACCGAAGCTTTTTGCTTGGCCCACGGATTCGAGCAGCCTCCAGCGGTCGCAGCGACAAACAGGCCCAAGACCAACAGAGTTCTCCACAGACGCATCATGTTTCAGCTCTCCTCGCACGGTTCTGCGGCGAAGCTCGCCGCGGTGAACATCGAATCGATCTCCCGAAGGCCATTCTCTCAACGCACCGGCAGTTCGTCTTGCCACTCCAACTCGTCAACGGCTTGATCCAAAACAATTTGAGCTTCCGGATCCGACTCCACCGCCGCGCGGCGGCGCAGAAGGGGCAGAACTTCCACCAGGGACATCTCCGCCGCTAGGTCCGCCGCCTCGATGCGAACCAGAGGCGATGGGTCGTCGATCGCCCGAGCCAGAAGCGTGCTGACATCCTGCTCGTCAGCCAGAAAAGCCGCCGCATCGATCACATCCATTCGGATCTCTTCATCGGGGGCCGTCGCCAGGATCTCCTCCAATTGGGCCATGGATTCAGGGCCTCCAGCCACTGAGAGGTCATCGATCAGGTCAACCAAAGCCTCGGGGTCGGAGTAATCAATGGATCGGGGTGAATCGAGGCCAGGAGCTTCCCCGGGCAACTCCGCGATCGCGTCCACAGGCGCCCGATCCCGCGCCGAGTCGACCGCGGGCTCAGCCCGAAGCACCGGGGCTGCCACGGCCGTTTCGGGAGGCTCCGTTTCGGGAGCACCACAGGCCACACTCGACACGACCGCTCCCCAGAGCAGTGCCTTGACCCATTGATCGCTCCACCGACGGCCTCTGATCATCTCCGACCCGCCTCCCTTCACAATTGAGTGGGTCTCCCCTCGACTCACTGCGCCCACCCCCAGCATCGCACTCCGAGTTCGGCCGGCGCAACCGCTGACTCTCGGGCTGGCTCTCGACTACACTGCCACCTCACCCTCAACACGATGAGACTTTTCATGAGCCCCGAGCCGACCTCAACCGTTCCTCACCCCGAAGGCCACGGACGGTCCAAACGCAGCCGATTTGGGTTCGCCGAGGGGTTGCTGGTCTTGATCTTCCTCGTCAGCGCGATCGGAGTCGCCGTCACCGACGTTTCACCGGCCTGGGGCCATAAATTCTGGCTCGCAATCGTCCCCCTCCTCGCCCTGAGCAGCATCCATCGAAGAGCCCAGCGCCCGCGCGCCCCCGGACAGAGCTGGCTGCGGATCTTTGGGAGCGAAATTTTCCATTGGGCCGGCTTGCTGGCCGTGCTGCAACTGGCCTTCATGCTCTACAACACAAACCGGATCAACGCGCCGGAGTTGGGAATCTTCTCGCTTCTGTCAGTGGGTCTGGCCACTTTCCTCGCCGGAGTCCACTTCGACTGGCACTTCGCGGTTCTCGGCGCCCTCTTAGGGCTCTCGGCTCTCGTCGTCGCCTGGGTCGAGGCCTCAATTTGGTTCGTGATGCCAGTGGCCGTCTTTGCGGTCGTGATCTTGCTCTGGCTTCAACGCAGGCGCGCGCGAAACGCCCCGACCTGATGCGAGCTTTCGAGCGCTCAGGAGGGTGAGCGCTCACCTCAATCGGGCCAACGGTGGACTTCGCCCGTCTGGACGGCCTTTGCGGCTGCGGCCAACACGCGGCTGGCGCGTCGAGCATCCTGAGGCCCCACCCTGAAAGCGACCCCGGATAGGCAGGCTTGAACAAAGTGGTCCAGCTCGCCAGCGTAGGCTTCTCCGAAGCGCTCCAGAAACTCAGGCACGCCCGCTCCATAGTCGCGAGTCGGAAAACGTTCTCGGCTCCCCTCTCCATCAACGCCGTAGCATTCGAGGGTCACCTCATGGCGATTTTGACGAAAAGCGCCCACATGAATCAGGCCGGCCTCGCCATACACCCAACTTTCGACCCGATACCCGGCGACGTGATTGCGGCTGACAAAGATCTGGCCGATGGATCCGTCTTCGAAGGATAATTCGAGAGAAGCATCATCGTAATCCTCAACGACGGGTGAGTGCGCCTGAGAAAAAAGCTGATGTCCCTGAGCCCGGACGGAGATCGGGTCGGATTCCGCAAGCCAGAGGAGTTCATCCACATTGTGGACCGACATGTCCTGCAGAAGCCCCGGACTTTCATAGCCCGCGGGCATCAACCGGGAGTCCTCGAGAATGGAGACGAACTTAAAAGGGCGACCAATGCGGCCCTCTTTGAGCCAACTCTGAAGCCGCAAAAGAGGCCCATCGAACCTGCGCTGAAAGGCCAACATCACGGACTTGGGGTGGCGGACCTGCAACCAGTCAGCAAACTGCTCATCTTCTTCAAAATTCGCCGTCAGGGGCTTTTCAACCATGACGCGGACGTTGGCCTCCACGAGGGCTTGGACATGCTCGCGGTGGAGGGCTGTAGGCGAGGCCACAACGGCCGCTTGGATGGACGGCCCCCGGCTGAGAAGAGCCTCCAGGGAATCAAATTCCGGCACTTCGGGAGGCGATCCAGCGGGAACCTGCGGGTCAACGACCGCCGACAGCCGAGCACTGGGATGCTCTCGCAGGTGCTGGGCATGGACGCGGCCGATTCGACCGAACCCCACGATCGCTACAGAAAGAGGTGCGGTCGTCACTGAGGCTCCAATGGGGAAGACAAGGATGGCGAGCCAGCCAAATCCGGATCGGTCACTTTGAGACCGGCCCCGACTGCCAACTGGATCGTATCGGCTTCGATCACGGCTGCACGGCCCTTCGGGCGTAGCCTCACTCTGAAGACCAAACCGCCCGCAGCACTCGGCTGCGGGCGGTCGGGGAGCCCCGCCTGTTGGGTTAGGCAGCGGGGCAGGAGAAATCCTCTCGGGGGTCACTCGGGGGAGAGAGGATCCCTCGGATGTGAAACAAACCGATTGCCCATCGCTTCATCCCGCCGCCCAGGACTGGGCCGGTCCGATGACTCCCGGGCGAAGCAGATTGCGTGGTCGCGGACTCGTGGAAGTGGGCTCGACGCAAGGCGTTGGGGAAGCGGCTTTTTCAGCTTCGCATGTGAATCGCGCCCGTTTTTGCCCCAATTCAGAAGGGAACTTCGGAGGCGCTCCCGCCATGGTAATTTCACCCCACAATGCCGCCACAACTAAGAGCGACGCCAGGCTCAGCCTTGGACAGTTCAGCCAGTGGTGCACAAGAGCTCCGTTCTTTTCCGAGCCACCAGGCCTCGACCCAACCACTTCGACCCAGTGTGCTTTAGCCGCAATGGGCTGATTGCTAAGCCTTAATGCACGCGACATGCCAATTTGTACTGATCCGTTTTTACAGCCTTTTCTGCCGCCCACTGGGTAGAAGAGGCCTTCTTGGTATCAGACTGTTACGTTCCTTCCGCAACATTTCGCTACGAAAATTCTCCCCTAAACGAATCATGGAGCGCCGTTGCCCCCCCGCAGCGTTCGAACCCTGGCATCCTTTGGTCTACTGATGAGCTTGGCCGCGCTGGCTGTCGGCGTGCAGACCATCGACTCGACGCTGGGCCGAACTTGGTCGGGGGTGCCCTTCTTTCGAACCGGCGAGGTGGGCCCCCGGGTGCTCGCCCCGCCCGGCCTCTACGACGCGCTTCGCGCAGCCCATCCCCAAACGCAGATCGAAGCGATTGACGGGCGCCCGATGCGCGATGGGCCGGCCATTCACGCCTACATCCGCAGCCGCTCTCCCGGGGAAGTCGCCCGGTTTCTGTTCCGACCACCCGCGGGCGAATCCTTCGAGCTTAGAATTCCCTTGAGACGCTTCGCCATGTCGGACGCGCTGACGATCTATGCCCCCCCGATGCTCCTCGGACTTCTCTTCCTGCTCGGCACGACGACCCCGGTTTTTGCCCGCCCCCAGCGCGGCGCCACACGAGCGGCCGCCGTGATGGGAATCGGCTTAGCGAGCAATTTCACCTTCCTCCTGCCGGGTTACTTTCTCGAGAACGCGATCACGCCGTACTCATTTCTCTTCGGCGCCATGGCGACGGGGGGCTTGCTTCACCTTTCAATCGCGTTTCCGCTTCGACGAGTCCCGCTTCGTTCTTGGCCTCGGACCACCCTGCTGGCGCTGTATGGCGGCACAGGGTTTTTCTGGATCCTCTTTGCGTTCGCCTTTCAGGGCCACCACCCATCGCTTCATCTTTTGGAGTACATCGAAGTCCTTCTTCTCTCGACCAGCCTTGTGCTGCTCGTCGCAAACCTCATCGCGACCATCCGCCGAGGCCCAGCGTTCGGCCGAAAGCTCTCGCTGACGATCTTGCCAGGCGCCGCCCTCTTTGGCTTGGCCGGCACACTCCTCGTAGGCTCATCGTTCGGTTGGATTGATGTCTACCTCCCGCCGGCGGTTTATCTCGCCCCCGTCCCCCTCGTCGTCGGGGCGCTCGCCCGGGCCATGTCATCGACAGAAATCTCCGAATTGGACGCGTTCTCCCGAAGCATTCTCCTACGGTCCAGTCTCCTGATCGGCGCCCTGACGCTGTTCAGTACCCTGGTGGTGGTTCTCAGTGCATTCACAGGCCCGATCACGACTTGGACGCTGGGCGCCCTGGGCACGCTTCTGACAATCGCCGCGCTCCCACTGCTGCCTGCATTCGCCGCCCGATTCGAGGCCCGTGTCGAACAAGCCCTCTTCCCTCGCCACCATCAACTCCGAGAATCGCTGCAACAGCTCGCCCGGGAAATCGGACGACTTCAAACCCAAGAAAATCTCGTCGCCCTTCTGCAGAGAGGCACAGAAGAGACCCGGGCGGGCGCTCCTCTGCATGTCGTCATCGGAGCCCGCGATCAAACTCTCGAAGAAGTGGGTTCGGCGAACCGTCGCCATCGACTTTCCCTCAGCCCCGGACACCCTCTGCACCAGTGGCTCTGCGACCAGAAGGTGCTGGCGCCCGGCCTGCCCCGGCAAGGTAGCGCTCCGAAAGAAGCGATCGCCGCGGCCCAGGCGATGAACCTCGAGGTCGCAATCCCCTGGGCGGAGCAGGAGGATCGAATCGGGGCGCTACTCGTGGGCAATCGGCCCGGCGGGCGGCCCCTCGACAAGGGCGATGTCGAGCTCCTTCAAAGCCTGACGGGTCCCATTGGTGTCGCCTTGGAAAATGCAGCCCGCCTCGAAGAGATCGAGGCCTTAAGAAAGCGGGTCGAAGGCGAAAACCTCTATCTGCGGGCCGCCTTCGATGAGGACCAGGACGGGTCCGAAATGATTGGTCGAAGTCCTGGCATCCGCAAAGCACTCGCTCAAATCAAACGCGTCGCCTCGACAGATATCTCCGTTCTCATCACAGGAGAAACTGGCACGGGGAAGGAAATTGCTGTCCGTACACTTCACCGCTTCAGTGATCGAGCCAACCGCGTGATGGTCAAGTTGGCCTGCGCGGCCCTTCCCGAGAATCTCCTCGAAAGCGAAATGTTTGGACATGAGCGAGGTGCTTTCACAGGAGCCGATCAAACTCGTGAAGGCAGATTCGAGTTGGCCGACGGAGGAACAATTTTTTTTGATGATGTGGACACCCTCCCTCTGTCGGTTCAGGCCAAATTGCTGAGGGCGCTTCAAGAGGGAGAGGTGCAACGCCTCGGCAGCAACACCACGCGCAAAGTGGATGTTCGAATCGTCGCCGCGAGCAATCGCGATCTCGAAAGCGAAGTTCGCGCAGGGCGATTTCGCGAGGATCTCTTCTACCGGTTAGCCGTTGTTCCCATTCACCTGCCGCCCCTCCGTGAACGTCGCGAGGACATTCCACTCCTCGTCGAACACTTGACGAAGGTTCAAGGACAAAAGCTGGGACGCACGATTCGCGAAGTTTCCTCAGAAGCCCTTCGCCAGCTCCAAGCCTGGGACTGGCCGGGGAACATTCGCGAACTCAGAAATGTTATTGAAAGAGCCCTCGTGCTCTCCGAGGGCGAAATTCTGCACCTGCCTGCGCCTCTCCCCCAAACGCCGACATCACCCACGAGAGAACACGACATCCCTGGAGAAACGGCCGGAGCGGCCCCGCTGCAAACGCTCCTTCGCGAATACAAAAAAGTGCTCATTCAAGATGCTCTCCGTCGAAGCGAAGGCAACCAGAGACGTGCTGCCGAAATCCTTGGCCTGCACCGTCCTAGCCTCACCAGAATGATTCGAGATCTAGGTCTGAATCGCTAACAGAGGGGAGTGATCGGGCGCCGACCACGCAAGCCCTCCCCAAACAGCCGGTCAGGAAAGGATCGATCGCGCGAGCAGGGAAAGTGCTGCCATGCCAGAAAATAGGTAGACGGCGGGGCGAAGCAAAGCAGGCTGTACCCAGCGGGCGGTACGGCTTGAGATGATGAAGCCGGACAGACTGGCCGGAATGAGCAAGAGCCCCATGCGAACCGTATCCGAGGACAATTGACCCGTCGCCCACAAACCCGCAAGGGCCAGCGTACTGCCCAGAAAAAAATAGGGAGCCAGCACGGCGCGCATCTGGACGGGTGACGCTTCCTGGTGAAGCAGGGCCAACGCCGGGCCAGGGATCGATGCCGTCGCCCCCATGAACCCCGCCAAGGCACCCCCAAAAAGTCTGCTCCAGGGGTTTAAAGGAATCCGGCCCCCCAAGACCGAGAGCACGACGGCCAGCAGGATGACGCTGGCCACAATCATGCCAAGGCGACTTGGCTCCACAACACGGAGCACAAGGAGACCCATCACTAAGCCCGCAAGCAGACCGACCCACGGCGAAAACTCAGATTGGAGGCTCAAATGTTTTCTCTCCCGCCAAGTCATCAAGGCCACAAAAGGCCAGCCTGAGACAAACAGCGCACCGGGCACCCAGTCCGGATTCAAAAAGATCAGAACGGGTGCTGCGACCAAGGCGAAGCCAAAGCCAAGGGAACCCTGCAGAACGCTTCCCAAAAGCACGGCGCCGGCGGCCACCAAGCCTCGCAGGCCGATCTCATCCATCACAGACACAGCTTTCTTTGGTGTACGCTGGCGACCGATGCGCCCCCCATGCTCGCTGATTCCGATGTCGTCGAAACCGAGGAAGAACCTGATATCAATCGGGGGCTAGAGGTTTTCCGTAACGGAGGAGCTTCCATGGAGTTCATATTTAAAGCTATCCTTGCCGGCTGTGTGGTCTCCGGCGCCTCCTGGCTCGCGGGCCGTTCGCCCGTGCTGGCGGGGTTTTTCGTCGCACTGCCCATCTCAACGGCCATTCTTCTGCCGATGGTCTACTGGGAGCATGGATCGCCGCAAACGGTTTACCAGCTGGCCCGCAGCATCGCGGTCGCCGTACCGCTGACGCTTTTTTTCTTCATCCCATTTTTCCTGACCCGATGGCTCGAAATCAATTTTTGGCTCGCCTACGCGATGGCCTTTGTCTTCCTGGGCGCTGCCTTCATCCTCCACCAGTTCATCATGAAACTGATCGAGCCCAACGCCTACTAAAGATGTCTTCTTGCCCCTGAACCCGACGCCTCGCCGGTCTCACCCGCCAGGGCGGGCTTCCCTCCGACGGAGATGAGCGCCTTGCCTACAGATCCGCCAGAATCAAATCAGCAGCCGCAGCCAAATCGTCGACACAGTGATCTGTCGGTGAAAGCAAATCGGCGTGGGCTTCCTCCGTCTTCAAGCCATGGCCTGTTCGGACCAGAAGATTGGCCCGACA
>NHEP01000123.1 GCA_002171515.1 bacterium TMED88
ATTTCGCCTTGTATACCTTGTGCCCCATGTAAGCTAGTCCATGAGTTGACGACGCCCGGCTCCCCTTGTGAACAATCTCCAGAGAGTGGACATATGAATTGCCATGATTTGGAGTTCCACGTTACTTGGTCTCCTTCTAAATAGGTGTTTGCGTTGGACCATAGACCTTTCCAGGAGCCATCGCCTTGGTCGCCTTTGTCTCCTTTGTCACCCTTGGTGCCTTGAATACCTTGAGCTCCAGTTATGCCCTGTTGGCCTTGTTGCCCTTGTGCACCAGTTACACCAATTTTACCTTGTATACCTTGTTGGCCTTGTTGGCCTTGTGCACCAGTGACACCTTGCTCACCTTGAATACCTTGGCTGCCTTTAAGAGACTGCCAATCATTCGTCTGGCCCGGCTCGCCTTGGGAGCAGGGATCGGAGAGTGAGCATACTAGCTGCCATGTTTCGGAATTCCATTTTACTTGGTCTCCATCATCATAGGTGATGGTGTTTGACCATAAACCTTTCCACGATGATGGACCTTGTGCACCGGTAGTACCAGTGACACCAACTAGACCTTGTATACCTTGTTGGCCTTGTTGGCCTTGCGGACCAGTGACACCAATTTCGCCTTGTTCCCCTTGACTACCTTGTTGGCCTTGAGGTCCGGTCACGCCTTGTTCCCCTTGACTACCTTGTATACCTTGAATCCCTTGAGCACCTGTTACACCAGTAATACCAATTTCGCCTTGTAAACCTTGTTGACCTTTTAAGGACTGCCAATCATTCGCCTGGCCCGGCTCGCCTTGGGAGCAGGGATCGGAGAGTGAGCATACTAGCTGCCATGTCTCGGAGTTCCATTTTACTTGATCTCCATCATCATAGGTGACGGTGTTTGACCATAAACCTTTCCAGACCGATGGACCTTGTGCACCGGTAGTACCAGTGGCACCAGCTAGACCTTGCTCGCCTTGAATACCTTGTATACCTTGAGCTCCTGTTACACCAATTTCACCTTGGACACCTTGTGCGCCTTGTGCACCAGTAATGCCAATTTCGCCTTGGACACCTTGTGGACCAGTTACACCTTGATCACCTTGCGCACCAGTTACACCAATTTCGCCTTGTATACCTTGTGCACCAGTTACACCAATTTTACCTTGTATACCTTGTATACCTTGTATGCCTTGTGCACCAGTAATACCAATTTCGCCTTCTATGCCTTGGCTGCCTTTAAGAGACTGCCAATCATTCGACTGTCCCGGCTCGCCTTGGGAGCATGGATCCGAAAGCGAGCAGACTAACTGCCATGTTTCCGAGTTCCATTTGACTTGATCGCCATCGCTGTAGGTGATGGTATTTGTCCAAAGTCCTTTCCATGATGAGGGCCCCTGAGCACCGGTCATGCCAGTGGCACCAGCTAGACCTTGAATACCTTGCTGGCCTGTTATGCCTTGAGCTCCTGTTGCACCTTGTTCTCCTTGCTGACCTGTTATGCCTTGCTCGCCTTGATCGCCCTTTTCGCCTTGCGGGCCAGTGATGCCTTGCTCACCTTGAATACCTTGTGGACCGGTCACGCCTTGCTCGCCTTGTGGGCCAGTAATGCCTTGAGCCCCAGTTGCACCATCAATTTTTTTCCAGGAGTTGCCGGCAGTGCCTGGTTCGCCAGGAACACATGGCTGTGCAAGTGCGCAGACATAAGACCATAAGTAACCATTGTGTTTGACAATATCTCCTTCAATGTATGTTTTGGTTTCTAAGAATTGACCAGTGTAAACGTTTCTGACTGGACCAGTTATACCTTGTTCTCCTTGAATACCCTGTATACCTTGAGTTCCGTTGTGGCCTCTGGGACCGGTAATGCCTTGAGCACCAGTGACTCCTTGTTCACCTTGAATACCTTGATCGCCTTGCTCGCCTTGTATACCTTGTGTGCCATTACGACCTCTGGGACCGGTAATACCAACTTTACCTTGTGGGCCTGTCACACCTAGCTCACCTTGGATACCTTGAGCACCCGTCACGCCTTGCTCTCCTTGGATGCCTTGGGTGCCATTGTAACCTCTAGGACCAGTCATGCCAACTCCTTGAGGTCCTGTCAAGCCAATTTCGCCTTGCGGGCCAGTAACGCCTTGATCACCTTTCTCACCTTGTGGTCCGGTGGTGCCAGCTCCTTCAGGTCCGGTTACGCCAATTTCACCTTGCTCGCCCTTCTCGCCTTGCGGTCCAGTTGGGCCCGGCTCCCCTCTCGGCGTGTAGTCTCCGTACCATACGGTGTGATGTTCAATCAGCCCGTTCGGTAGATAATAGTTATTGGTGACGGCTTCTTTGTCCCACGTGTTGCCATCATCGTTCCAATAGTAGGGGCAATTCGCCTTGTCGTACGTACTGCAATCGCTGCAAACGCCATTAAACTCTGTTTCGCATGCCGTGAAGCCTACGAATGTTTCTATGCTCACGACGGAATTGACCAGACAACGATGTGAAAAACTATCTAGGTTGTATGCAAATGTGACATAGTTATTGTTTTTAGCATAGGTTCTGCAAGCTTCGGCCGTCATGGCCCAGCTCCACTGCCCGTTTGCATTGCTGCACGTGACTGGTGTTCCTCCGTTGATACCAGATTGTGCAGCTACCGTACATGTTCCACCATAATCGTACTCTTGTAAAGACGAATCTTCTTGACAAGTATGCGTCCACGTTTTTTCACAAGTACCTGATTCACACTCGGCTTGCGTCACGAATTGACCATTGGAACAAGGTGCGGTCCATGATTCATTGTTACAAATGTGGCGGTCGCATTGGTAGAGAGTTGCATTGTTCGTCGTACTACTTTCGATGGCACACTGTTCATTACGATACAAAGGATAAATACCATCTACGTAAACTGGTACACAAGTTGTTTGAGAGTAAGTGAGGTGGATGTGTGTAAGTAGTATGGTAAGTATGTGTACTACATGCATAAGTCTGATTAAATTAGTTGTTTTATTAGTATATACTCGCAGATTTTAATTCCCTTCACGTTCCTTCCATTTCTTTTGTGCCAAGTTCATCAGTGATGGTTTTTCTAATTCTGGCCAAGCTTCTTTCAGCCATGCCTTTTTCACCGAGGCGGCTTCTGTTTTTGTCGGTGCATTGTCTTTCAAGTGTGCTTGTTTGAAGGCTAGGTTTACTTTTTCTTGTAGGGTACTCATTTTGTTTTAGCTTAATTAATTAGTATATAGTTTAGTTTTATCGACTCTACCATATTGGGCCAGTTGGTTTTGGGCGGTTTTGAAAACTTTTGTGCAAGCGACTTGCAGCGCCCATGCCTGCACCTCTATTTGCCTTGTATGCATTTAATAAATTTTCGTTCATATTGGCTCTTGGTGCAATACGACTTGAACTGCCTTGTACTTTGAATGCATATGGGTTGTATGCTTGTTTGGTGGTTTGCGAAACAACTTTTGCCGTGTTTTGTGCAACCGGTGCTGCACGTTTCTTCGATGCTTTCTCGACTACTTGTTGTGGCTGAATGTTTTGTTTTATCAAGGTTTGAAATTTTAACTCCAACTCTTTGTCTTTCAAGTTGTTTTGTGTTTCCTTTAATTTCATGGATTGTTCTTTGTATTTCTTCGAGGCCCTCGCAACAATCTCCATGACACGGTTCATTCCAGGTTGTGCAATCAATGGTTCAATGTCAGGTTGTAATGAATTTTCTTCTGGGCCAACCAAATCATTAATGTGCTCGATGAATGTTTGCATCAAAGCTTGGCCTTTCGCTGCGTCTGCTTCTGCCTTTTTCTTTTTCTCTACTTCCAAACTTTCGTTGTGTTTCTGCAACTGTGCTTCCAACTCTGCAATCTTAGCAGTTTGCCCTTTCTCTTTCTCAACTAATTCTGCAAACTGGTTGTATACCTGTTCGCTCAACTCTTTGCCAGTTGGCTCGGTTGGTGTTTCGACTTCCATCGATGGGGTTTGCTCTGTTTGTGGTGTTGTTTGTTTTTCTGTGATTGCTGACATGTTGTTCTTTGTAGCTTGCTCGACCACAGGTTTATAGGGAACTTTATTTGTTTCCAAGTTTGTGTCATTTTTATTGCTGGTCCAAATGATATTGCAATTCGCCCTCCTCGGCTCCGTGCACAGTGAAACTTCAATCGGTACCTTTTCCGATTTGCCATCAGGATACTCTCGGTGCACGTGGCTGAGGCTGAGGCCGGTGTAGTAGGCGGATTTGTTGTTCTTTTTCTGTATCGCATGCTTTGCAAACGTACCTTCGACCGAGTTCTTATCTATGGCACCGAATACCCAGAATTGCCCCGCATCATCTCTCCAAGACCGCTCGATGGTCCCAACTTTTAGCTTGTCATTATGCTCTAACTGAATCGGGATCCCAGCCAAGTCCAAAGCATTGCGTTCCTCTTCTGAGAATCGAAAGGATCTGGCATTGTCGTTGGCATCTTCTTTAATGTTCAGGACCTTCCCGGTGAAGTAAACGTTTTTGTTTTTTTGTCTTAATGCCATTATCTCTTATATGTCGTTGTCTCTATTTATATATAGAAGTTTAGAGATACCATTTTGAATAGGGGTTTTTCGCAAACTCCATGACCGTGAAGTAGTTTTGTCTCCACTCGATGTAGTAAATGATGCAAATTGCAAAGGCTATCAAGCACAGCGTGATCAAGAGGAAACTTAGCATCAGATAACTATATATAATACCTCTTGCTTATATAAGTTGGATATTATGGAACAAAACAGGAGCACACTGCTGATACCCTTGCTGGTGCTGTCATTATTCTTGCTACTGCTGCTTCCACTGGTAGCACCAGAAACCGAGACCTTTATGAACTTTTTGGTATACATTGCCATGATCCTACCCTTCCTGCGAGCAATGGCCGCAAATAAATATCAATTCCTTAGCCTCATTATTGTATCGACGGTTATCCACCTTGTTGGGGATGCCTGTAACGAGTTGAACCGTTGCGTGGCTGCATACGATGATGCTCGCTGGGCAGACATCGATGATTACTTTACAAACTATGCCATGACGCACTTGCTATTCGTAGTTGCATTCAACACGGCAGCCGTGGAAATAGCCGTGCCTATTTTAGTCTTTATTTCCTTGCTCAGCGTCAACTTGGGCTTCCAAAGCTTGTTTTTGATCTTGATTGGGCTCATCAGTCTCGTACGCGGCATCTTGCGTATCTCGGAATACTACTTGGCAGATTTGGTCGGATTCATGGTGATGTTCTTGACTGCATCGATCATTTTCTTCATGGACTATGAAAAACGGTTCTTCATCTTCTTTTATGCATTATCATTTGCATTTGCTACGACCGTCAAACGGAACACCAATCATTTCTTATCCTTCTTGGTCCCAAGATCGGCCCAAAAATATAAGGCAGTCGAATGCATGCGCGAGGACCTGTAAGGACCTATATTAAGCAACGACATTTTTAGTAAGATGGTGGACTGGGATAATTACCTTGCTTTTTACAACGGTCTGCATTATTTTTCAGACGATGATGAAGAAGAAGAGGCAAATGTCGAGCGATTTGAATTCGCTAGTGTGCCCGGGCAAAGCTACAACGATACCTATGGAAACTCGAGGGCGGCGCGTGCAATGAACATGCGAAATGGTATTTTACCAGCTTCGGCTGCCGCTAATTTACCGGATAATAATCAGTGGAACTTTTATGTTCACCGACAGGACATGCAACAGGCCATAGCAAATAGGCAGGGCATAGTGCGCGTGCGAACTCAAAAATTTAACGTACCGAATCGCCAAGATGCGAATGAACTATTTCAAGGTTGGCGAACCGAAGAAGCTGTCGCCAACGTGCCAGCAGGCATACATAACTACTACGTACGTATCGAAAATGGACGTGTAGTGAACTGCACTTGCCCTGATAAAAAGCTACGCGAGTTAAGGGGGCCCGGGTGCAAACATCAAAGATTAGTCCGCATGCTTTTAATTCCTAGAAGACGTCGAACGGTTCGAGAACGATTGACGCGGCAGCTGGCTATCGAGGGAAGAGGCAGTTACTGGGGCGCTGCACGTAGAAATCGCCGCAGACGCCGTTAATGTAGTATATTTATCGCCATAGCAATAGACAACTGCTGATGTCTTTCCTCGCGTACGAGGACGAAGCTCTTGCTTTTTGGATGTCGTGCTTAGGCGCCATTTTGGCAACGTTGGCAACGATACCGCAAGCTTGGAAAGTCCGGAAGGAACATAGTACAAAAGATTTACACTTACTGACATTTGTGACACATTTTTTCAGCGCTATTGTATGGGCTTTTTATGGCTTCTTGATCAAAGGCTGGATGTTATTTTTTGAATGTGTCGTGGTCGCGATATTAAACTTGTATGTGTGTATATGCATCATTAGGGATTTATGTAGACCAAAGAAACATGTTCGGCGCGTTAGCATATGACTTAGTGCATATAATTATAAACTATGTTTGCGACTTGGAAGATTTTTTAAAGCTACGACTCTTAAACCAATCTTTGGCCAGAGATTGTCTTCGCTATTGGCATAACCTAACCCCAATAATCGTGCATCCACAATCCACGATGGTCAGTATGAGAATATGTATGGTATGTAACTGTCAAGGGGAGATGAAAGAAGCACAGGTCATTGCAGACAAATATCCACGGCGAGTTTTTATGCACTGCGACAAGCTGCGGTGCTGCCATTCAACGATTCAAAGCTTAAAACATGCCATTTGCCGAGTGAACGAGTGCCGCATCGTGCAAAACTGGCGGACCTTCCTGCCAAAGAAGATTATGATCAAACGTAGTTCAGGAATGATGCAAGAAGCCGAGCCATTTCCATTTTACCTGTACCTTTTAAATCACCGAACTTGGGTGCGGGCCGATTTCACCGATAATAATATCGAATGTTCGAAATTGGTTGCCTACGAAGAACATAAAATTGAGGATCCTAAAGTTATAGTATTTTAATTATCTATATATTGTATCTAGAACCCATTTAGACTCTCTATGCCTCCTTCCGAAGATAAAGAATTGTATCAGAAGATATGGAAAACAGTCGCATCCAAATTAAGAGAAGAATTCGAAGATAAAACAATGCAGGCCATCTATGACGTTATGTACCAAATAGTAATAGAGTACACTTATGTTGAAGAGGATGACCTAGACACGTGGGAAGACATTTTAAACAAAGCTTACGACAAGTTGAAACGAGAGACAAAGAGAATATTAAAACAAATTTGGATTATTTATCAGGGTGACGCAAAAGAAATAAATAATTCTTATAAACGTATAAAGCAAAATATTAAAATGAATAAAATTCCTGGCCCTTTTAGAACACCGAAACAATATAAGATCGCGGCTGCTGGGCAAAAAAGAAGAGCCGAACAAACGGAACAAAAGAAGATAGAAAGACAAAATAAAGAGAAACAAAAGGAGATAGATAAACAAAATAAAGAGGAAAAAAAGAAGATAAATAAAGAGGATCAAAAGAAGAACGAACGATTAATAGAACAATTGCAAGAGGCACAGGAAGATGAACTTAAGATAGCGAAAGAATATTTTATAGAAGATCAGATAGACGAAATAAAGAAGCAGATACCTTTGGCAATCGAGGAAGCTATCGTTGAAATAAGGGAGTCGGAAATCTATGCGAATTTTAGTCAGCATACTCGAGAAAAATGTCTCGAATTTTTCTATGCCTTAAAAAATTTACAAAAAAACATTGAAAGCACACTTAGGAGCGAAAACGAAAATTACACAGCCAATATTTCAATGGAGCAATACATCAAAAATAAAATTGAGGAATTGAATGTAAATTTTGATGCACAGCTTGATGGCGACGAAATTATTTTAGACGAGGAACAAAAGGAGAAGATTAAAGCTTTAAAAAATAACTTATACCATGATGTTTATGAGGTAATGCAAAGTAAAATAAAAGACAAATTGATAGAAACGGAGAAGAAAGAAAAAGAGAAGGAACAAAAATTAATACGACAACAGGAATTACGAGATAAGAAGCGAGAAGAGGCAGCAGAACAAAAACGGAAGAAGAAAGATAAACAGTTACAAGATGATTATACAGGGCAAGTAGTTCCTATGATAAAGATCCCGGGTGCTACATTCAGCGATCCACGATGGTGGAAAAACAAATATGCTTTTATTACTATCAATGAAACTAATACGGAACGGTACGCATGGGGTAACAGAAATTTTACTGCTATTTTACCAAGCAAAGAAGAGTTCGTGGAAAAAGACTTAAAAGAAAAAGACTTTAGCGATAAATACGACACGGCTCCGGATAACGGAATTTCTATCAAACAGCTGAACGTTGCTAAAAGCACAAAACAATTGCCAGCATTGAATTACGAGAATGTTAAGGATGGAGTAACTTTTTATAAATACGATCAACCAAGGGATATTATCGAAGAAGAAAAAGAAGGACGATGGTGGCAAGATGTGTCTTTAGATTGTAAAAGTAAAAATATTTTACTATTCCACGACCCCGGTTTAGGTAAGACAATAACGGCTATTAGGTATATCCTTAGAAATTTGTATAGTAGACCATTTTCTTTAATGGGAGAAAATAATGTTGCGCAGGTGTACAAAGATACTGGACCTCCTGTTCATATTATAGCACCTTCTAAAACTATTTTGAAGCAATGGAAATCCGACTTTATTAAATTAGTAGAATTATATTCCAGCGAGGATGTATTTCCAGATGACAACTGGAAATCTAAATTTAAAAGGGATATTCGAAATGCTACGACACCAGAAAAATATTTAGAAAAGCATAATTGGCGATTCCAAACTAGAAAAATGTTTCAAAACGTTAGTAAAGAAATAGTTGCAAAAAACGGAAACCTGCAATACAATGATTTAAATTGTTGGTGTGACAATCTTGATTTGACATATCCAATACATGACGATAAAGCTGGAGAGTGGTTTTCATTTGAGAAAGACACCTATACAATATATTGCATCGATGGGGCAGGCCAAGATATTTCAACTAAGATGAACTCTGAAACGGATGTATTTGTTGTTAACTTTTTACGAAGATGGAAAAAACAAACCTATTGTTTCGTTGATTCTTCAGGTTTAAGTAAGCAAAGAAAAAGTACAATTAATATTTACACACAGGCGGTATTTATGGGTGAAAAAGACAAAAATGACGATGAAGATGAATTAGAATTTCAATTGACACTCAACAGCGACAAGGTGTTTGATATTTTTTTCAACACGTATGAATATCAAGATGAAAAACAAGATGCAGTCAGAAGCAAAGGATTTGACGTGATAAAAAAATGTCAAACTAAAAACACAACCTATGAGATGATGAACCAGAGGGTAGCACCTTATGAAAAGTCTATCGTAGTGCTGGACGAAGCGCATCTTATAATTACGGCGAATACAGGAAAGACAGAATTACGAAAATTTTCTGAACTCGCAACTACGGCTTCATGTGTCATCTTGTGCACTGCAACGCCATTATGGAGCGCAGGAGAGGCTTCGACCAACCAAGCAGAATTGTTTAATTACGGTCGTATTTTGAACCAGTTTCCAATTACAAATAATTACCGTAGCAGAGATAAGGAAGCTATCGAGAAAGAAATTAAATTTTTATTGTATGGCAGGGTGGATGGTCGCAAATTACGGAAAGACGTAGATGCAATTCTTTTAGACGAGACCGAAGTAACTAAAGCTGTAGCAAATGCAACAGGTAAAGCAATCATTCAGTATTTCACTGGTGTAAATTTAGGAGAAAAACTGGTGCCAACGTTTAAAACAAAAATTGCAAATGTTTTGATTAACTATTTTTTTGAGGAGGAGGAAGAACAAGATGAGGAAGAGGATGAAAAAATTTTACCAGACTTTCTCGATTTGGATACCGCTTCCTTTAAAGATGTGCCGTTGGCGACATATTTATCAAACAATTCATATTCAGGGCAATTAAGTAAGCGAGACTTGAAAAAATTTGCACAAACGTGTGAGGGATTTATTATCGGCGATACGAAAAGAAAAAATGAAGAGGCATACTTAATGCCTTTAAATAACAAAATGGAAGGGTCAGACGAATTACTAAAATTTCGCGAAGATACAAAGAATGTAGGAACTGATTGGAGCGAGATTGAGTCTGGCTCAGGTCCATTTGTCCCATCTAACGAAGATAAAGAGTTCATATTAAAGTATGCATTCGGTGAAGATAATGTGTACACTGGAAAACACTTTATTCCAAATAGTTTGACAGAAAAAATGCGTTACTTGGTCCGGACTTGCTTACATAGAGTTTTAATGCATCAAAATGTCATGATTTATGACCATTACATTGATGCGATGTCTCATATTAAAGATGCCTTTACTATGTATGACGTACAAGTGTTTGAAAGCAAGAGTAATTTTAAAATGGACAACAAAACCGAAAAAGATATAAAAGAAGCAGAGACCCAGGTAATAAAAGAATTTGTATTGAAACATTCTGATGCAATTAAGAAACGTTTTCAACAAAAGTGGAACTATTGGAAGAAAGAAACGGGAGAAACAGACGTTGATGAAAACATTCGTAAAGAAAAAAATAGGCTAAAACAATATGATTTAACTTTTGAAAATAATATCGTCGAAGATACTTACGAGGCAGACTTTGTTCGACAAAAATGGAACTTTTACGCTCATCGACGGGGCATGCAACAGTTTAAAGGTAGCATTGGAAAATTAGGAGAGTTTGTTTCATCAGAGAAAGCCAGAGAAAAACTAAAGAGAAATCTTTTAGAGTTACCACGTCTTTATACCGGCGCGGATCAGTTTATCGAGTTCATTCAAAATATTACGGATAAAAAACTTGTTAAACGAGTAATGCAATACGAACGAACACAATTTTCAGAATTATATTATAGCCTAGATGAATCTCATGTTTCTGTGTATCTGTTCACGGAAAACAATGCAGAGTCTATACGGGAATGTGATTTAACAAACTTTTATCTCGCATTCTTCGGTGCAATGAATGACATAGCTAAAATAAAGCATGAATATCGGCGTCTGGCAACGTTGCAGTTAAAACCAACAACAGAAGAAACTATCGAAGAAGCAGCAATGGAACTGGTCAATCGAAAACATGTTTTTGGTGAAAATAAAGCGACCCTATTCATAGCAAAACAATATTCGCAAATGAACAATTTTGATCGGAAGGTAGCCGTGAAAATGTTCTCACTCGGTTTGATAGATATTTTCTTATTAAGTGACAGTGGGTCGGCCGGGACAGATTTTCAAAGCCCAAGACAATCATACATGTGTCAATTTCGACCAGAAGGAAAGTATGGCATGATCATGCAATTCAAAGGTCGTTTGAACCGTATAAGGTCCCATGACATGTGCCCTGACAAGTTTAAAAGAGTGGAATTTCAATTGTTGCAATTTGGTAAAAATGTTAAGGTGATGGGGTCGGAGAAAGATGTCAGTGACCAAAATATACGAACGAAATTTTTAAACTACTACCGTTTTCTCTTCATACCAACAATAAAGAACGAAGCATTTCCAGATTTACTTGCAATGGAAGATTGTAGAGACGATGTTTTAGTTGGCGACAACTTTATTTGTTTGTTTTGTGGCGAATTAAACCTACCAAATATACAGCAGTGTGCACATTGCAAGCGAAAAAGAACAGAAAAAGACTATTATTATTTTCACGTTCCGACGTTCGAGGCCAAAGGAACCAATGTCCATCGTGACATTAATGTTCAGAAGAAATTTCAAAAACGACGCAACGAAATTCGCTTAGGTGAACTAAAATTAAAAAGTTGGTCTTGGGACTATTACAGAAAAAGACAAAACACCATAGTGACGATACGAGACAAAGATTTTTTATTAGTGGCGCCGTTACAAGAAGCAGTAAACAATAATGTGGATGAACCGATAAAGCGATTTATCGGTGCTCGAAGTAAATTTAAAGGTATAACAACGAAAAATGTAAAGGGGAAAGATAAAGAAAAAGACTACGGTGAATGGGCATACAAAGTTGGTGATTCAATAAATGCAAGAATAAAAGCGAATTATGTTGGTGATGGGGGAGTGCTTGATAACAACTATTCAAAACCTGACAATTTACGGACAATGAACGATGAAGTAAAGGACCGTCGACTTTTAATAACATTTTTTACTAAAGAAACGATGAAAATGGATAAAAGAGGAGCAAGAACGATTAATAACTATACGTTTACGACATACAATAAATATTTTTCGTTGCTCTTTGTTAATGACATTAAATTGAAGTATTGCATAATGACGTTAAAAAAAATGCAAAAAGAAGAAGAAAATTTAGAACTTGAAGAAAATTTAGAACTTGAAGTAATAATACAAGATTTAATGCAGATAAATGGTATGAGTGATGACGATAGATTCAATTTAATAAATAAGCTGACGAATATATTTGAACAGCGAAATCTATTTGATCGCGAAGATATCAATAGGGGCACATTTTTAAACTTCTTAAAGTGGTATCCAACCACTGAACCTATTGAAAGGAGGCGCAATGATAGCCGCGATGGTAGGCGCGGGCGCGATGATAGGCGCGGGCGAGATGGTAGGCGCGATGGTAGGCGCGATGGTAGGAGCGATGGTAGGCGCGATGATAGGCGAAGAGTCATAAATCAACCTTATTCGTACGATGAATTATTTTTTTAACCTTTGTTTATACTCCGATAAATGTCGTGTAACTGGCTTGGCTCGGGCCACTTCTTCTTTCTTAAATGCTAGCTTGTTCATCTCTCTGGTCAGTAGTAGGTCTGTTTTATGGACATAGTTCAAGATCGTGTGAAAATCGGTTTCTTTATGCGTTTCTTTCAATGCTTCCAGTATACTTTGTATTTTTGTATTGTGTTCTTGTAGTGTTCTAAAAACGTCCATCTTTAAGACTATTTCTTGTAAATGCTATATACTGCGCTTCTGGTAGTTCCAAAATGAATGAAAAATTACTCTATGTGCTATTATTTGGTGGAATTCCAGTTATTTTTTCTTACTACGTCTTGAGCCAGCAAAGGGAAGCAAAGCAGTTATGGGGCGGCTTGCAAGGTTGGATATTTAATGCGTGGTTGGTATCGATGGCGTTAACGGTCATCAGTTACTTTTACTTAGCTTACATGTTTGTATGGGGTATCGAAGATGCCTATGTGTTTGAATGGCCTGCAGCGGAGATGGAAGCATGGCTCTGTTCGGTCTACACTGTTTTCCTTGGATCCGCAGCACAATATTCCTTCGTAGCTGTTTTGGATGTGCAACAGAAGCAAAAATCAACCTTCTTAATTATTAATTTATGGACGACGGCTTTTGCATCGCTACTGATCGGTGCCTCTGCCGTCGCAATAAATGGCGTATCCGACCTACACAACTGGTTGAGTATTTTCACAGGCTTTATGATTGCCTTGCATCACATTGGCTTCGATGCTATCTATTGGCTCTCGACGTTTGATCCAAAGTACATGGAAATAGCGTAAACAATGAGCTTGTGGAAAGACTTTTTGAACACGGGCACGGCTCATTCAGTAACTAGCAACGAAGAATGCGTCAGTAGGTTAGTTGACGTTTGTAAAAACCACTCATTACAAAAGCCAGGGTGGCACCTAATCGAAGGGCGCCTACATTTGTTGAATGAGAATATGCATCACTTGTGTCATCGTTGGTGTCAGCAGCACCCGCATTGGTGCAGTGAAAACAACATTGTTTCGCGCGTTTCGAATATATATATGAATCACAAGAATGAAATTCACATATGTTCGGATCATTGTAATTCAGAGAAAGTTTTCAGTGACGGTTTCTTAACATGCACCATTTCAGGGATTCGCTATGCCAAGCCGAAGTACGTCAATACCTACCAAGCCAATCACGAATACCACCGCACCTCCAGTACAGTGGTCCGCGTGCAGCAGCACCATTTAAAGAACATAGCAAAAGAGGTCCTGGAACGACTGTTGTTCTCGAAGCGACGGTTCAGGGCGGAGAGGAAGCGACTCTACGACGTGCAAAAAGAGGTCAAAAAGATGTGGGTAAAGATGAAGAGAAATTATGATAAGACAAAAAATGAAATCAATGTGTTAAAAATGCTGACGGCGGCTCATACATTGATGAATCGCCGTATTCCGCGTTTCTTTATTATCCCACCCGAGGATATTAAAAAAATTATTTCCAAATTTTACACCGATCGCGTTAATGATATTTGTTTGAAATTAAAGTATCTGACACCACACGATATCACGTACCATGGCAGTGCACTCGAAGCTTTCATAACCGCGATTTTGTACCTTATGCGACATGGTTTGCGCATCAACGACGTCGAAGTTATTTCCAAAGACCATTACTTGGCGTCTGCCCTGCCAGAAGCCAACTCGTTAGATATTTACAATATACAAAAAACACACTTCACAAACTGTCGCAACTCTATCCAAGCAGCGATTCGAGATGCCTTGCATATTCATTACATTAATCCGTTTATGTTAATTAGCTCATCTTATAATGGTGATTAAAATTAAAACAACAATTTTTTTTTCGGTTTATTATTATTATTGTCGAAATCATCACCCTTGCTCTCGTCATCCTTGCGATCGTCATCGCTTTCATCGTCTGAATCTACCCCGAAAGTAATTTCATTAAATAGATCAGATAGATATTCGGGATCACCTTCGATTTTGGAATTACACTGCTCATCGCCAGGACACTTAATCGTACCTTTCACGTCTTCACCTTGAAAATAACCATTCCGTAATTCTTTAATCCCCCGGTATCGTGGATCATTATTCTCCCCAAATTCAAACTCCACACCCCAACCATTGTGCACATTCATCGACCAATCTCCCATGTATTTGTCTCCTTCTACTGGGAAATTGAAGCCAAATCCAGAAGCAGTCATATTAAGCTTATATTCGTACGTTGGTAAACTAATTTCTCCTGTATATGCCGTTAAATTATTGTTTAATCTGGCGTTTTTTACACAACAAAAGAATTTATTCGCAAAACCGTGGCCTGAAGATGTTCCATCTCTAGCAGAGAAGTTGAAATGGCCATGTAAAATTCGTTGAAAGGCATGGTTGCCATATATCATTTCATCGTTCATCTGCTCTATTGGTTTTAACATAGAATAGAACGAGGCAACATTGTAGTTCATATCATCGGCCATTATTGTCATGGTAGGCATCGTAAAGCGGTAATAAGTTATTGGTGTTTTCGCGTCAGTTGTAAATAACTTGGTCAACTCGTACTTATTACGGATTCCATCTATATTAAACCAACGAAGTTTTTTCCACGTCCTTCCTCGCCATATATTTGTTTTAATCGCCTTTGTGTCTATTAATTTTTGTATAGAGTCATTCAATTTTCTTGTGCTATATGTTTGTGAAATCCTTGGTTTCGTATTTGTTGAAACTAAGAGATTAAATTGTGCATTTCTATTATTAGCCTCCACTGTATCGGCATCCATTATCTTTTGGGCTTCCTTGAAAATTTCTTTCTTGTCTTGAATCGTTTCATTGTCTGGTATATTTTCCACCATGAATTCATTGATGTAACAAACTTGTAAATACATGAATAAATTTTTCGATTTGTTGACCATCAGCATATTCTTAAAAATAACAGTCGTCAGGTCCCTTATTCTTTTTTCGACATTTATTGTTTGTTCCGTTGACAAAGCTTTCTTTGGAAAGGGTAACAATGCTATCTCTTTTTCCCGGAGGTTCCAATGTTCGAAAAAGCTAAAATCTTTAAGATATAGCGCTTCAAATTGTTCATCATTTAATCGAAAACGACGGTGTATATTTTTTGCGTACATAGCAAAAATATTTTGTATTGTAAAAAATGTCCCACTACGCTTTCCGTCGGTGTAAACGGACATATTACCGTTTGTGCTATGTGTAACCTGCATGGGTTCTTCTGTATACACATCTTGGACACACTTTCGAACGGCCTTTGTCAATAGGACTAGTAAATATAAACAACCATCCGTGGTCAAATAGTTTCCAGAATAATTGCCTCGAGAATAATTGGATATGTTATACAACATATCAACTTTGCGGAGGATATTTGTCATTAAGGTGTTTAAATTACCCTTGTTAAAATTTTTGTATACTGAATTTTCTCCCTGTGTACCGGGATACAAAACACCTTGTACAATGAGGTCGGAAATAAATGCATTGAAACAATCGTTTCCTTTTTCATATTTTTTTTCCATTGTTTTTGTACTACGGCCTATGTAACCGGATGTATTGTAAGTCTCATATTTGTGATCACCAACTCCTTTACGTAATAAACTTTTTGCATGCTCATTTGCAGTTTCAAGTTTAAAACCTAATATGTCATTTTCTAGAACAACAATTTCATCCATCATCTCGGCAACCATAGGTCCGTTCGTGTCCCAAATCTCATCCCCGCCATATAAAAATAAAAAGAAATTAGAGGGTACTAATTGCTTGTTGGTATCATGTAATATGACATTCACCACAGCATCAAATACCTGTACATAATGAAATTGACCCGGTATGTGTAACTCTTTTAATGTATCAAATGATAGTTTTAACTTTTGTACTCTTGCTTCACTTATTCTTAAAAGTGAGCTATGCGAGGGGTCTTTTATATCTTTAAACATGTCCGGTACCATCATGTCCATCTCTTTCTTCCGCAAGTAGTAGTGTGTATATTGGTAACAAAACTCAACAAACTGTGGTGTGAGAGTATACGGCATATTCTTCAACTGGTCCATAAGATTACCTTTTGACAAAGACAAGCTTATTTTTGCTGATGAAAAATCATGACTTTTTATTACATCGATAATTTTTTTATTTAGTTTTATTCCGTTTTTTTGGTCAAGAAGATGCCCAGTGTAGGTACTGTTATTGAATACGGTTACAGGGTATTTTGACTTAAATAATTTTTTATAGTGCAATAGAATGTAACTTCTGTATTGGGTTTCATTGCCTTTAATTTTCGCTCTGTGAAAATAGGGAGTAGAAAATTTAAATCTATTAAGGTGCTTCTCACCATATTTCGACCTGATTAGGTTTGTTTTATAAGTAGTTTTCTTTTCAAACTCGTCCGAACTATCCATTTATTGTATCTTGTTCTTCTATTAATATATAGGTTCTATCTGGTTTGCGGACGAGTACTTCTGACGTAATAAAATATTTTTTTTCGTTTTTTTGAAAGTTCTTCTAATTCTTTGTAAGTGTACCATCTGGTGGTAATGCAATTTGGCTTGCCATCGCAAGACTCGTGATCATGCTCTTCTGTTGTATGGCATTTCGGGCAGTAAAATGCTTTTTCCATCTAGGTCTACCAATTTACCGAATCCGTCTATATACATACTTCTTCTCACTTTTAGAAAAATGGGTTGCCGTATTTCTATCAATTTAAGAGAACATCTAAGCCCAAAAGTAAAACGAAAAAGTTCTGATAGCACTACTTCTCCGATGACTAGTCCATTGACAACACACAAAGACATCGATACGGATACGGATACGGTCAGTGTTGACTTAGATGCACCAGATAATGAGTATATATGAAAGTAGATAAAAAAATACAACATGGGACAATGCGCAACGGTGCATGTCACCCGCGGTGTAGGAGTATACCCGGAGGAGATGCAGCCTAGGAATATTAACATGCTGAATGGCAGTAAAGAAGAGGACGAAGAGGACGAAGAGGAAGAAGAAGAAGAAGAAAACAAATGCACGTGTTGTAAATATATTTTAAAATGTTTAATGTGTTTTTTAGTTGTTTAAGCCAATGCAGTTACGCGATCGAGGTTCAATGATAAATCTTGAAGGTACTCTTCGGTGTCGCTGTCGTCTTCCATATCCAAATACTCACTGCTGTTTGGAATTTGAAAATTTTTTAACGATGTTAAACATAAATCAGCCATATGCCCAATACCTAGTCGCACGCCTAGTAAATAAATTTGTTTCAAATCTGTATAAAATTGTGAATATTCTTTGTGTTTTAAGAAATAAATCATTTCGTAAAAAGTGTCTCGTGTTACTTTGAAATTTTTAAATAGGTTGTTTAACCTAGTCGCATTGTCAATATCATCGTCTTTCATCCCTGTTTTCTCTAACCCCATCAAATAGCGGAACGGTCTGGAAAAATCAGCCTTCACCGCTTCAATTTCAAAAATGTAGTCTAAATTTACTATACCATACGTTTGGTCAAAAAAATGGACGACATAAAATCCAAACTCTTGTTTCTCCATTATAAGACTATTACTTTTAAAATTCTCTAAATAAATAGATATTAAAATTTGATTGCGTAGAAATAATCATATGTAATTGCCAACCCATCGAGTAACGGTAATTAAGCATAGTTCTAATTTCTTTCGGACAACCGTTTCTGGCCACTAATTCGGTTGCATCCATTATTGTACTTAATGATGAAACAAAAAGGGTGAACTAAAATATGGATGTGATTCTAATAAATTGCGGTGCACGTTGCAATATCTAATCCACCCGTTAAAAGAGATTTGACACAGTGGTCTAGTAATATGATATTTCCGATAGATTTCCTTATTTAGAAAGGACAAATAAAACCTCGAATGACAGGATTTGTCGAGGAGAGAGAGGATTATTATTATTATTTCATATGGCAAATTCATTTACGTATATATATTCCTATATCTTATAAATAATATCTTCTAAATAGTATGTTTGATTATAAAGATTGTATAAAACGCAACGCCCTCTTCCGCCGGCATCTCGGCTTGCCGCCGAATCGATACAAGGATATCATCATGTGTGAAAACTTACGGAAAATGATCAAATGGTGATGACGGTATGCCCGTCATCGAGGAGCCTCTGCCGCCAGTAGTCCAACTGATTGATTGGGAATGCTGTCAATGCTTCTGTCGTACCTCCCGCCAAGTCCAACTCTTTAAATTTACAATAGCATAATAATGCATCGTTGTGGTATAGGTGCACAAAGTTTCCTATGACGACAAACACGATACGAATAGCATCTTCCCGTTTACGGTCTCTCCATGTCATTTTTTTCCAATGCCCATCGATCGAATCTAAAAAATCATCCCACGGCTTTGCCAAATGGTCCCATTCTCTGGACTTAATCACGTCCCAACGTGTATGTTTTATCGTCATCTTTGTTCAAAACAAGTTAATCAATGCCCCTAACACAATGAAAGAAGGGAAAACAATGTACGCTTGCCATGCGGTGAAAAGCATCAATGCACCTGCTGCAATTGTGCCTAGACAAAACCATCGTTTGGTAGTTTGATCCAAGCTCTGCGGGTCAAACAGGCCCAAAATCAGGCCAGCGAACAACAGCGGTAAACTGATGTGTACTAAGATGGCAATCCATATTTTGTTCCCCAAGTCTGCCACCTTCGTGTAGCACCAGATCAACTGCGACAGCCACACGGCAGCGGAGCCAACGAGACCCGCGGCTCCGAGCCAGGCCAGCTGCGTGGCCAGACTGCTAAGCGACCGTTGGTTTAGCTGGTTGTATCCACGGCGACTGACGCTGTAGAGCTGTATTGCATAGGCAAGCGCAGTCGCAAAGAAGAGAATGCTAAAGATGGAAATCATGGAACGGCCGCCCCATACAAAGGTACGGACCATGACGTAAGATATCGTAGTTAACTCTTCCAGAGTGAATGATTCCACCATACCAACTCCTAGAGAATAGTGCACGGTCTTATTAAAATCGTGCACCAGTGCCATATGATAGCGCTCACTGGCTGGGAACCTATCTTTGCAGCCTCCTAAAGGGTAGTATATGTTTACACCAAACGGCTCGTACTCAGGATCTTCCGTGGCGTCTCCGTGCAGGACCAGTGCTTCGCTAGTCCCGATAGCCTCTTGCACCGCTGCTGGCAGTTCGCTGGTATCGTGTGTGGCGTAGACGCCAGCTATGCCGTGGGCCCAGCCGTACCAGCCGGGCGTGCAATTGACAGCGGCCATGCCGGGGCCCCATATGGCAACGTCGTAGTAGCTTGCTGGCGAAGAGGAGCGTTGCAAGGAAACTGTCATTTCCTCGTTCTTTACGCCGTCCATAGCAAGCCACACTATTTTGTCGCTGAGGGTCCCATAGATTCCCCAGCTTTTCGTCGTCACTTCGGTGATTAGGTAGGGAGCAGCGGCGGAGGTATCGCCCGGGAAAGCTGGCATGTGTGCATAGGCCGTAGATAGTAGTAAGAATACTAGTGTAAAGGACTTCATTTGCATAAGTAGTATGTTTATAATATAGTGTCATGTTTTTATAATGCTTCCGATTCTCTCTTCCTCTTCTTCTCCCTGGCTTTTCTGGCAGCATCTTTTTCCCTCGCCGTGGCACCTCTGTGTTTCAGCCTTCTTTTCTGGCGGTGCTCCAGTGTGTATTCTCCACCAGTACCACTATTGTTCCTTTCATTTGGAATGGCTTTTCCGCCAGGGCCTTTGCGCCATATCGGCAATCGCAGATACATCCCTTTCTGGCCTTTATCATTCATACCAATGACCTCTTGCATGAGCCATGTCCAAGCTGGGTCATGGCAATAGACTAATTTAGAATCACCAAATTTAGAAACTAAAAAATCATTTGCCTCTTCCAGTAACTGCCTCCGCGCGTAGCCGATGCCTTCCCCCGTCAAGGTGTAATTTTCAAGAAACCAACTTTTCAAGATACTTTTCAGTTGCTCGTCATCCGTCATCAATGTGTAACTTGTTCTCTTGTTTTTTTTCAACAAATATAACTCTCGCATCAGCCTTGCGGTGTGCATGGAAATAATTGGTTTTGGATTCGGTATACGCAATTGCAATTGATTCTTATTCAGACGTTGCAGGTACTCGATTATCCCTAAATCGACCTTATGGTCTGTTTGTGGTACATTCACGTACAAATACTTGCTCTTGTACAAGTTGAGGGCACGATGAAAATTGGAATCACTCAATCCAATCTGTCGATTCACAACAAACCATTTTAATATTTTATTTTCCGATTCATCAATAATATTCAAAAAATGCTGTGCCTGTGCCGTGATTTTATCAGGCCGTAGCAGCAGTGTTTTTTCTTTGTTCCATTTTAATTTTGCAAAGTCGCTATACAATGCATAAAATGGCAGCTTGCTAATTTTATCTATGGCTCGTAAATTATGTTTTAAAAATTGTTCAAACCTTTCGTGAATGCTTGTCATAGTGTTATATATGCATTTCCGTCTATATATACGAGTTAGCGAAATATATTTTTTTTCAATGCATTATTCAAGGTATCCATATTGATACGGAGTGTTTTGTCACTTGGGGTTGCAGTGACATCGCCGATTTCATCATCTTCCTCATTCTCCGATTCGACGCGGAACCTTTTCTTCGTTCCACCTGGTAGCCTCGTAGAGAACTTGTTTCGTATGATATCCTCCATGACAAATATAGATTCAATGGTAGAAAACAACACATGCATCCAATTCTTCGTGGTGTGCAATACAAACAGAAACAGTAAATTGGACAGTACATTGATGATGGTCAAGACCAAGAAGGGAATAAAAAAACTGCTACTAGAACTGAGGCTAATTATCATTACCACCACCAGTGTAAAAATGATAGTCATACAAAAAAAATAAAACGTGTCATTTGGGAACGGAAGTGTAATACGGCCAACGTGCCGATTAACGTACTCTGACTTGAAGTAAAAAAACATATTGTATTGACTACTTTTATTAGATTATAGAGTATTTAAAATTGCTCCTTTTTGTCTACCTCCAAGATTTTAATTTGTTTGATTTCCTCCGGCGTCATACTACTCTCTGGAACGATTAATTGATGCGTACCTTTGAAATAAGCAATAACTTTCTCTTTATGTTTGTAGACTTTATCTTCCTCTAGCTCGAGCATGTGTACGTAAGGGTACAATGGCAGAGCAAAGACTTGATTCGCAAATGTTTCGCGGCATATGTAAATATTGTAATTCTCAGTTAACTGACAATAGTGTTTGAAATTTTCAATTGCTTTCTTGTAGTAGGAGGATTTTTTCAATATTACATGGGATTGATCAATTGCTACGGATTCAACTGATATAAGTGCAAGAAATAATAAAACGAATAGAACACGCATCTTTTTTTCTCTTTCTCCACGGCTCCTATATAGCACAGAAAAAATAACAAATAAAATGGAAGAAGCTCGAGTCACACGTATTGTTAATGTATTTTGTTTGATCGTTTTGTTATTTGGTAGTGCATTTGTTGTCTTTACATTAGGCTACACAACCTTCTTGTTTCTGGATATAGAAAAAGAAACTACTAGAAACAAGGTAGCTGCCTTATTATTAGAACGCCAGAACACGTTGGATGGATTACGTGTCACCCCTGGATTGGAAGCCAATTATCACAGTTACACAGAAGAAAAAAGATTATTCCATCCGTTTGAAAACCTATATAATCCGTGAATCGCGTAGTAAAAAATGTTTCGACGTTGTTTAAGAAAAAGGGATAAGAAGGCACAATCCATTTCTACTTATATCAACGACATGAAAAATCTAGATCATACACTAGAAATGATGATAGAGCGTGTGAAACAGGACATCATTCGGATCACAAGGGACCAAAAGCCAACGAAGCATCTGGCTCGCCGAAGATTGATGTACAAACGGCACATTCAAAGCATAGAGGAACGCCGAAATAATGTCTTGTCACGCACCTTGCAGTTGGAAAATTTACACTTGAACGAGTTGCAAGTACGATCCTTAAAAAGTGTAGCCGAAGCACACCGTAGTAGCCAATTAAACACGGAGGATGTTGAAAGTCTAATTGATAAGCTCGACCAATTTAAGGATGACTTTGCTGATATTAACGATATGCTATCGCAAGACCTTGCTTTCGACACCGAAGAAATGACAGAGGAAGAATTAATGAAGGAGTTGGAAAATTGTATCGTTGATAAAGAATCGTTTAGTGTGAAGAAAGAAGAACCATCTGATATAAAAATACTATTTCCGGAGGTTCCACGAGTTAATAAAGTCGATGTCTGGCGAAAGAAATTTGACGAAAAAGTTAGGGCCGTGGTGTAAACGAATCGATGGAAAGGGTCCGCAACACCAAATGCATATGAAATATTCTTTATGCTCCTGCTTTAAAGGGAATGATACATTAGATAATAGCCAGTTACGTTTTATTGCACAAGATAACTCGTATGTAGATTACACGGGTACGAAGATCTTTGCTAGACAATACTGGCTCATGACAGTGGCTGCACTCTATAAGACGATGAAATTAAATGCCAAAAATGGTGTAGAGAATTGTTTCTACGAGCTTATGCCAAGCTCTAGCTGCACGCACGCAGACAATCCTGCTTGCCGGGTGATGCTGGAACAATTTGGTACTCGCGCATACTTGGATATTGAATTTAAACAACCTTGTGATTGGATACACCATGCAACCAGTGATATGGAACCGAAGGAAATTGGAAAGAAAATTGCGACGATGTTTCACGCGCATTTGGAACAATTTTTAGAATGCGATTGTCAACTGATTATTTTGAAATCGCACAGGCAGAACAAATTATCATGGCATTTTGTTGCTGTTTGTTCTAAAGATGGCAAGGAATACCTCTTCCGTGATTCCTTGGCTGTCATGGCGGCGATGGAGGCATGGGACGAAGCTGCGGACCTGAGTATGTTCGATTACCATGAAAAGGGTTCTGTGAAAAACGCAATAGATATGTCGGTTTACTCTACGCACAAGTTGTTTCGTATTTACGGCAACCAGAAAGAAGGCTCGAACTCGGGCCCGCTGATATTTGCATGCTACTACCCGAAAAAGCATGGCAAGCCTCGCTTCCGAGACATGTTGGTGTTGCAACCTTACTCCGCTGAACCTGCAAGAGGACAGTTTGAACTGGTTGGAGTGGAGAGCACGACAAAGTTGAAACGGCAACGTATTGGTCGAGCACAGGCATCGGCAGAACCAAAGGCCCGTAAAAGAGCCAAAGTAGGGTTTTCGCACAGCCACTTAGCATTGGAACAATTTTTCTTTGGCTTGGACATATGGAAAGATGCAAAGCTACACCTACAGAAATACTTTAAAGATGGTATTAATTTTGATGCCGCACAATTTAAATCGATCGATACAGTTTATGTCCCTCTTTGTACCACAAAATGTCCGTTTAACAAAGGTTCTTACAATGGCGCGCACCGCACCAATCACAGCTACCTTTACATTTATTTTGGCTCTGGGTCCTGTTTTTGGTTTTGCCAAGATATCGATTGCAAAGGCAAGAAGAAGCAAATTGATTTTCCGTTAGATTTAAAAATGAGAATGAGAGAGGTTTATCAACGTAAAAAAGCAATAACAATACAGATTTAACAAACTACAATACAACTTACGAAATTACTTAATATTTAAATTTACTCTGAAACTCTTTTACATCGTTATTATTATTGCTATTTTGCTCTCTGTTGCTATTATTACATTTATTATGAATGTGACAAAGTACTTCGAAACGTTTATTAGGAGTTTCGTAGAAAAGAGGATTAGGACCCTTCCACTTTGCCGTATGACAATCTGAAGCTGAGGAAAATGTCTTCATCAAGCCGCATTTCATGCATTCCGCTACAAACGGCGGACCTTCTTCAGCGTTCTTGTTCAGTCTAGCTATACATTCATAACAAAACCAACCTTGAGAATATTCAAACAATGAATTTTTTGTGTTGTATTTATGAATATCGTCAACGTATTTCCACTCGATCCAGCGAGTGTATCGGTTATGGTAAAGACCAACTGCAGGATCAACTGCCATTCGCTCACATCCATGGCAAAGCCGGATTTCCCGCCGCTTTTCCTTGCTAATTAACTGTTCTATTTTTGTATCTAATAATGTTGTTCGTATGGCGGTTTCGTATAATACCTCATTTAAATAATTCATAGCAGTATCTTTATTATTTTCATACTTTATAGCCCTTTGCATCTTAAAATCTTGGTCCAATTCTGCAGCCGCTTGAAAACCATCCATTTTCCAAATTACAAGGTAATGGTACAAAATTGTTTCTATTGCTTGGAAATTAATATTGGGCGGTAAAAAGTCTTCAAATATTCTGTGTCGCCATTTATTTAGTTTTAAAACAGTCATTTTTTCTTTTGTCAACAAAATCCACATTTCTAATTTTACTTGTTGTTTGAATGATATTCTATTATCGTCCCTACCTGGGGTCGGTGCCGGGTTCATTCGATTGGTAAATCTCGAAAAGTATGTTTTTTTGTCGCCTGGGATGTCGTATGGAATGTCGTCTGGATTAACAGCTATAAAGCATAATTTTTGTTCTTCGCACAGAAATGTCAATTGCGTTTCATCGGCAAAAGATTCCACTCGCTGACCATCTTTTTTATTTTTCCATTCTAACTTGTCCACCATGTACTTTTTTAATATTTCCAGTCTATTAGCTTTGTGATGGCTTCGTATCGTCGGAAGCCACTCTTCAAAACGAGACACCTGTTTCTTTGCCATCTTTGCTACATTTTCATTTGAAATACGGACATTTTCTTCAACACTTAGGGCCCTTGGATCTAGTAGTTTCTGATCTATTCCGTAGCGACTCCAATTCCCCTTTTCATCTGACGGAGGGTCAAAATTAAATGGATGTACACACCTGTAAAAGGTTGAAACCTTTTGTTTCGTAACAGCAACAATGTCATCCTGTTGATAGATACCAGCCAACAATGCCTCGTTCAATTTTCTCTCATTCCACTCGCCTTTAAAATTATCGAATAGGATACCTTTTCGTATACTGTAAAAAGGCGTAAGTGTATTAATTTCTTTCTTTTCCACTAGAGGTTTTTTCTCGCCACAAATGTCAATCTCAATTTCACATAAAAATTCTGGGGCCGGCAACAATGCCGCGATAGCAGCACAAAGTCCCGCCTGTTCCAACTTTTCCAATCGAAAAAACTCATTCGTATGGAACATAGACTTCATATTGCCGAGCACGTTTGTCGGTTGTGAGCTAGACTTATCCAATGAGAGCACACCAGCTGCGGTAGCTTCCTGCAGTAAACTGTTTATCGCATTTTTGTATGGAGCATACCATCGTTTGTTCTCTTCTAACATTTGTGCCATACCTTTATTGTATATTTATTACAAGTATTTATATTATATTTTATATATTTTACTTAACTTTTCACGAGTCTTCTCTCTTGATTCTATGCAATAATCGCTGTTACAAAACGTTTCAGAATGAATGCAACCCTTAAGAAATGGATA
>NHEP01000124.1 GCA_002171515.1 bacterium TMED88
AGCCCATCGGCCGGCAAGGAAGGCCCTCAAAGGCCTGAGTCTGCGCTTTTTGCTGGTGGGCGAAGCCTACCGACACCGCCGGAGACTGTCATCCGATGAGCCTCACTGAGCCAAAATCGCCCTCTCGCCCAATGCTCTAATTCGTGTACCGTCTCCAAATGATCTCGATCCTGATTGCTGACGACCACGGCATCGTGCGGGAAGGACTGCGTCGTCTCCTGGAATCCCAAGAGGATTTCGAGGTCGTCGGGGAGGCCAGCGACGGACAAGAGGTTTTGACCGCGGTCAAAACGCTCCGTCCCGACGTCGCGGTCTTGGATATCACCATGCCCCGACTCGGCGGACTCGAAACCTTGGAGCGCCTGAGAAGCAATCATCCCGACGTCAAGGTCATCCTGCTCTCGGTCCATGGTGATCCGCCATTTATTCAGAGTGCCATTTCTCTGGGCGCGGACGGATACATTCTCAAAGATGGTCGGGCCGATGAAATCGTGACGGCCGTACGGGAAGTGGTCCAAGGAGGAAGCTATTTCAGCCCGGCGGTGGCCCGCGAGATCGTGGATCAAATGCGGAGCCCGCAAGCCGCAGCCAAAGACCCCTTCTCGCTGCTCTCGGGACGCGAGCGTGAAGTGCTCCATCAAATCGCCGAAGGTCTCTCCGCAAAAGAAGTTGCGGTGGCCCTCGACATCAGCGTAAAAACGGTAGAGGCCCATCGCACGAGCCTGATGAGAAAGCTTGGCGTGCGTAAGGCCACCGAACTCGTTCGGTATGCCCTGCGCCACGGACTGATCGAGCCCTGATCTCAGCTTCGACGCAATGGCTCCAAAACCACCAAGGCCTCAAGGTGGGGCGTTTGCGGAAAGAGATCGAAACCCTCGATTGAGGTCACCCGATAGCCCCGACCGACCAAGCGCGCTGTATCTCTCGCCAGAGTGGCTGGATCGCATGACAGATAAACGATTTTTTCGGCCTGCAGATTAGCCACGGCCTCCAGGGCCGACTCCGCCAAGCCAGACCGCGGAGGGTCAAGCAGAACAACGTCGGGGCGAGCAAAACGTCGACTCGGAAGAATCGACTCGACGCGGGCCGAAATGATCTCGACATGGTCTAGGCCTGCGCGTTCGAGGTTTTGCTGGAGATCCGCGATCGCGCAAGCCGCCGACTCAATGACCGTTACATCCGAAAAACGCCGCGCCAAAGCCAATGTAAAGAAACCGGCTCCAGCATACAGCTCAAGGGCTCGTCGCCCCCGCCCGGTCGCCGCGAGAACTCGACGATGCAGACCCTCCCAAAGCAGGGCATTGGCTTGGGCAAATGTTCCAGGCGAAATTTGAATCTCGTCCCCTTCAATTTGGATGACGATGGGGAGAGCGGTTTTTTTTTCAACCCGACCGCATCGAACCGGTCCATCGGAACCCAATGCAATTTCCCACTCGATCGGCTCTTGGTCGGCGGCGCTCATGCGGCGAACATCTTCTAAGGCGGACTCCAATGCGGGCGCCAGGACCGGGCAGGCCCTGGTCGCGCAAAGACGATGCGAGCGTCGAGCACGAAAACCCGACTCACCCGCACCCGCGAGCATCCGCGCCCGTGCCCGGTATCCATAGCCCCTCGGCGAGGGCATCACTCCGGGCACTTGGTCGAGGGCAACCCCACCTATGCGAGAAAGCGTATCCGCGAGGATGGTGCGCTTGGCCTCGACCTGAGCCGGGTAGTCAAGATGCTGCCACGTGCACCCTCCGCACACACCAAAAACGGAACACGGCGCTTCAACACGGTCAGGGCCAGGGCGCAGGATCTTCAGTATCTCAGCCCGCAAAAAGCGCCGCTGCACGTCGACGATCTGAACTTCGAGAAAGTCGCTCGGTGCCGCGAGAGGCACAAAGACAGTGCGACCGTCTGGCGCTTTGGCCACGCCGTCTCCCCCGGCCGCAAGCCGCAAGATGCGGAGTTCCAGGCACTGGCCGATTCGAATCGGTGGGGTTTGAGAAGCGACCTCAGTGGCCGTTTCGACCTTCCTTGCCATGGTCGTCTTCTTCCCCGGTCTGGGTCACTTTAATGCGGGTGATCCGACTCCCTGATACGTCGATGCAGTCGAATTCATAGCCAGGTACCCCAACCAACTCGCCACGACGGGGCGCTCGTTCGAGGGTGTTATAGATCAGGCCACCCATGGTATCACCGCGTTCAGCAGGAACTTGCCAACCCGACTCTCGATTGAAGTCCAGAACGGACACGCGCCCCAACACTTCGTAACTGCCATCGCGAAGCTTGCGGATCGTGAACAACTCCTCCGAATCAAATTCGTCTCGGATTTCACCCACGATCTCTTCCAGGATGTCTTCCTGGGTGACCAAGCCCTGGGTGACGCCAAATTCATCTTTGACCAGAGCCATATGGCAGAATGCACGCTGCATATCGGCGAGCAATCGAAGAATCGGCTTCCGTTCTGGCACCCGGAGGACGGGTTTGAGAATCGTCTGAACGTCGTCGCCTTCGGCGCCGACGAGTTTAAACAGATCCTTCAAGTGAACAATCCCCAGGACGTGATCAATATCGTCCTCGTAGATGGGAACCCGTGTATAGAGGCTCCCCAGCATGGAGTCGAGCAATTCGGCGGGGGGTGTATCAGAGGGGTACGACTCGATCTCCGTGCGCGGCACCATGATATCTGTGACATGGAGTTCAGCGGCCTCAGAGGTCGCGCCGATAATCGCCAGAGGAGAACCCGCTCCTTCGTCTTCTCGAATTTCCCGGGCCAGCCTCAAAACCGCCTCGGGTGATAGCCCGCCGCCGCTTTCGACACCGCCCGTGGCCCGACGCACGATTGGATCGATGACGCGATCAAACAATGCATGGACGGGTCGAAGCAGTTGGTGAAAGATATAGAGCGGCAACCCGACCGACATCGAGACGCCCATCGGATGCCGAGCCGCCACAGCTTTCGGCAGGATCTCGGCGAGCAAGAGCACCAGAAAAGTCATCACGCCCGTCGCCACGGGGACGCCCACGTCAAATCCAAAAAGCTGAACGGCCAGGGCGGACGCCACTGAGGCCCCGAGGATGTTCACAATGTTGTTGCCCAGCAGAATCGTCACCAACAACCGAGACGACGAGGAGGTCAGTTCGCGAACGGCCACCGCGGCCGGTCCGCTCGAACCCTTGATTTCCTCCTCCATATCGTGAGAGCGAATTCGAAAAAGAGCCGTCTCACTGCTGGAGAAAAACGCGGAAAGCGCCAGACAAATCAAGATGACCACCACAGAAGCGAGGATCGTCAAAACCGGTCCTTCCCAGAGGGGCGCCGCTGGGCGCGAACCTCATCGTGATCAAGGGATAAAAGAAGTGAAGGCGCCCGGGCCGCAGCGAGACCGCATACGCGTGCCCCGACAACGCCAGAAGACGGCGGGGGAGTGCGATGGGAAAAAACGGGGCGGACCAAAGGTCGGCCCCTTAGGCAATTTGGAGACCGGCTATCCGCTGGCCCCGCGCGGCGAGATGGGCTGGGTTTGTTCATGGTTCGAACCGCGAAGCTAACCCGGCCTCCGCCCTTGAGCAACGGAGCCTCGAGGCGCTCGCGAACCGGGGGGGAGGAGCCTGGACGCTGGCTCACCCGGGCGATCAATTTTCCGGGAACCCGCGGGTCGCCAAGGTCGCTCGCACGGGGGACCCCGCCTCAAGAAGCGCACGAAGACGACGGACAGCGGGGCGCTCCCAACGGTCTTCGGGCACCGCAAAGTCATATCTCTCCGCGCGCAGGGGCCTGAATCGAAGATTCGTCTCGCGCGCCACCGTCTCGATGGTCACCCCCCAATCCGCCCGGCCCTGGACAATTGCGGCGGCCACGGCGTAGTGGCTACGCGGCTCGTAGCCATAGCCAGGGGGACGACGGTCCCCCAAGAGCGCATCGATCAGAATACGAGTTCCGGCTCCACGGTTGCGATTCACCATACGGAGGGCGTCATCCGCAAGCAACGCCTCGAGGGAGCGATCATCGTCCTCTCGGGTGACGACACCCTGCATCCGCCCGTAACCGCGCAACAAGCGAAGACCGTCGGGCAGAAAGGGCGCGTTGTATTCACCGCTTTCGGGGTCGAGAAGGTGAATCGGCGCGAGATCGCACTCGCCCCGGGCCGCTGCGCCGAGCCCCCCCTGACTCCCCACCGCCAAGAGCTTGACTTTTAAACCTTCGGCCGCCAAAGCGCTCGCAATGACATCGAGGCCCGCGCAGTGACTCCCGATCACCACCAAATCGGAAACGGGGATCTCACGTCCCATCAGGGTCACGTCAACGGTCTCGCCATCATCCACCAACTCGCGGTTGCGGGCGATTCGGACAAAACCGTCGGCGCGACTAAATGAGGTCACGCTGCCGCTGCCTTTGCCCATCGGATAGGCCGCTAGATTCTGTGTCGAACCGTCTCCACCCGGGTGAACGAGGCCCACCAACAAGTATTCAAGCCGACCTCGATCCGAGACCACTTTTTGAGCGAGCCGCGCCTGAACGACCGGGCGGTCCGTTTCCCCCTGGCCGGACATCGACCGGATCACCGGCGCCACAAATTCGTGAAAGGTGAAGATCGCCGAGGTCGGAAAGCCGGGAAGGATGACCACTGGCCGTTGTGCGCTCGCCGCCAAACAGATGGGCTTGCCCGGCTTCAAGGCCACACCGTGAACCACCACTCCGGGATCAAGTTCACCGACCGCCGCCGCGTTCAGATCCCCTTCCCCCTTTGAAGTGCCCCCGGAAAGCAAGACCAAATCAGCGCCCGCCAGGGCTTTTTGCAAAGCCGGTCGAAGCAGGTCGAGATCATCGCCAAATGATCCCAAGAACCACGGATCGCCCCCCACTTCTCGAACCGCATCGGCCAGGATCCGACCGTTGCTGTCGTACACAAGACCTGGGCGCATCGCGGCACCGGGCTGAACGATCTCGTCCCCGGTCGACAAAATCGCCACGCGGGGACGTCGAACGAGGGCCACTTCCGAACAGCCCACCGCCGCCAACAGACCCGTCTCACGGGATGTGAGACGCGTTCCGGCAAAGAGAATCGTCTCCCCTCGCCCCATGTCGGTTCCCGCGTAGGAGACAGCCGCCCCGGGGGTTCGCGCCTGACGAACGATCAGAACCTGAGAATCCGCATCATCAATATCGGTCTGTTCCACAGGCACAACCGCATCGGCGCCTCGGGGCAACATGCCGCCCGTCGCGATTTGGGTGGCTGTTCCAGGGGTCACTTCCTCTTGCGGGGCGATTCCGGTAGGGATCGTTTCGCTGTTCAGCCGGAGACGGACGGGCTCTTCCTCAGAGGCCCCAAAGGTGTCGGGCGCCTGGATCGCGAAGCCGTCCATGTTGGACCGATCAAAGCCTGGCACATCAACTGGTGCGCGAACGTCTTCCGCCAACACTCGGCCCAGCGCGTGTTCCAAGAAAACGGATTCGGACACGCCGGGCACCACCGAAATGACTTCGCGCCATCGGCGCTCCGCTTCATCGCGGTCAAGTACTTCGAGAAATTGCTGCTGTTTCACTCGGATCGATCCTCGTCGTAGAGGAGAACCTCGACGGGCTCCCCCTCGGCGACGCCTTCTTGTTCACGCGGCACGATGACGGCCCCGATCGCCCGCACCGTCGAGGAAAGAATGGAAGCACCTGAAGTCGCCAGAGGCACCGCATGACCCTCTTCAAGAGCGACTCGAACATAATCCGTCCGGCCAATCGCCGAGGCGATTTTTCGCGCGAGCGGAAAGGCGGCAACCCGGTGAGGCCATGCACCCGAACGTCCTCCGAGACGCCGGATCGTTGGCCCGGCAAAAAACTCGTAGGCGGCCAGACAGCTCACCGGATTCCCAGGCAGCAGAAAAACAAAAGTTTCGCCCACGCGACCCACTCCGGTGGGACTTGAGGGCCGCATTGAAATTCCATGAAAATCCAAGGAGCCCAGTTGTCCGAGTAATCGCGGTGCATGATCCTCTTGACCCACGGAGCTGCCTCCAGAGACCAAGATCACGTCGGCTTCGTCGTTCGACATGGCTTCAGCAATTCGATCGGTCACGTCGGGCAAAATCTGGAAGGGCAAAGCAGCCGCTCCATCGCGATCAATGAGACCTCGCATCACCACTGAATTGCTATCGACAATTTTGGCGCCGGACGGGCGCGCCCCCGCCGGCAGCAATTCATCTCCCGTGATCACCAGCGCCACACGAGGGCGCCGCACGCAATTCACCTCGGCGTGGCCAATCGAAGACAACAATCCGACATCTTGCGGCCGAAGGCGCCGACCCGCGAGCAAGACCCGCTCCCCCTGACGGATGTCCTCTCCGATCGCGCCCACATTCTTGCGAGGCGCAACAGCTTCGCTGACCTGGACGCGACTCGCTTTCGAATCTTCCTGGCAAACCTCAGCCATGATGACTGCGTCCGCGCCGTCGGGAAGCGGTGCACCCGTCATGATGCGGACGGCTTGGCCGACCTCAACAGAGCCAATATGGGGGTTGCCTGGAAGTGCGGTTCCGACAAGCTCGAAGGAAATCGGATCATAGTCCGACGCCCCAAAGCTTTCCTCGCCCCGAATCGCGTAGCCGTCCATCGCGGAGCGCGGAAAACCCGGCACATCCACCTCGGCCACAACGTCCTCAGCCAAGACACGTCCAACAGATTCGAGCAGGGGAACGATTTCGGAAGGAAGAGGCTTCGTGTTTTGCCTCAAAAAGGCCTCGACTTCCTCTACGTCCGCACGCTCTGCAAATCCGCGCATGCGCACGTCACGCGGCATCGGTCATCTCACTTCCTTTCCTGAAACTTCACCCCGAGTCGATACCACCGTAACGTCAAACGGGCAGGGAATTTCTCCCCTGCCCGTCAAGAACCAAGCTACGAAACCAGGTAGCCCCGGCTTCGCAAAGCGATCAACCACTCGCTTTATTTGTATACAGTTCTTCCGACGGGGACATCCGTTCCTTGGCCGCGGCAATGATGTCCGGTGTCACGTCAAACTTGAACACGCCATCCGGGCCGATGCCCTCGTTGATCAAGCAGTCCGAAAGTCGATCATCTTCGATCTTCCAGCCGGCGCCTTCGTTGAACTTCCATTCGTCCACAAGACACTCCCAAGCCTGGTCGGCCATATGCTCTTTCGTCACCTCTTCACCGAAGAAAGCGCTGTAGTAGGCAGCGATGTCGACCATGCTGGGCTGCAGGAACTGGCAGAATCCAGACGCGTCCGTGATGGCGTTGACCATCTGGGATTCTTGGCTGGCCCGAGCGAATTGATCGGGCTGGAGCCCAGGATTAATGATCAGGCCGGCTGTGTGGTCGGCCCCCATTGGACTCGTCGCATAGGTGACCCCGGTCGCCTTCAGGGGACGCGGGTCCCATGCAGGAATCGCCTGGCCCCTTGCCTCAGGCACCCGGGCGTGGCCCGTGTATTGGCCTGCGGCCACCGCTCCGTTCCCCACAACCTGGCCCAGCTCTTTGCCCTCTGCGATTTGCCGAAGCAGCGCTTTGGCCCCTTCCGCGTCGCCGTACTCGATGGCGTCATTGTCCGAATCCATCAAGATCGCGATGGCGGCCCCGGTCTCAATGGTATCCAAACCGAGCTCGTCACAGAGACGATCGAGCTCGGCTACGTCGTCGATGCTTTCAATCGCGCAGCTGGCCCCAAGCAAGGTGATGGTTTCGAACTCCAGAGCGGACGTCATATAGTTGCCGTCCTTGTCATGCACAATGTTGCTGCATTGAACAATGCAGCCCGTCATGCAGTTGTGCATGCCGCCGCCGCGGGTCTCGAAGCTCTCGACAATTCTTGCGCCGTCGAGCTCGTTGACATTGGGGGACTGCCCTTCCGTCCGATTTTTATAGACGAAGGTGTGAAGCATGTTGGCCGTCTGGACAAAAGCACTCGTGCCCTTGGCAAACATCTGGGGACCGCCCAGATAGTCTGAGCTGTAGGACTTGATCTTCGCCGTAAAGGCTTTCGGATCCGCGGGACGGCGCGCTTTGGCCTTTCCCGTATCCACCTTGACCCACTTGAGCCCCTTGCTCCCCATCACGGCACCGAGTCCGCCGCGGGCGGCATGGCGGGCAGGGCGGCGCTCTTTGTTTTGGTCTGTGCAGGCTACTGAAGCGCCCGAGAGCATTTGCTCACCAGCGGGACCAATGCTGATCGCAGAAACCGATTTCGGGGTGCCTTCCAGCAGCTTGGCGCAACAGGCGTAGTTCCAAAGGCCCTTGTATTCGTCGGCCGCCACAATCGACATGCCGTCGGGGCTGATTTCCAAGCCGAACCGTCGGTCTCGATCGGCCGGCTGACCCTTCAAGATGATGGCTCGAATTCCGAGCTTCATCAGATCCTGCCCGGGGTTTCCACCGGAATTGGCTTCCTTGATGCCGCCGGTCAGGGGACTTTTTCCGCCAATCGAAATGCGGCCACTGGTCGGCGCTGTGGTTCCGGCGAGCACGCCGGGCGCCATCACGAGCACGTTATCGGGCCCCAGCGGATCGCAGGCCGGATCGCATTGTTCCCGCAGAATCCGAGCCGAAAGGGACCGCCCTCCGAGCATTCGCCAGTCTTCGGGAAAAGGTTCTGTCGAGATAGTCTGCGTCGTCATGTCGACGTAAACGAGGTGATCCCCTTCGTATGCGGGCATGGTGTTCCTCTCCTTGCTGACTCCCCTCTGAGGGAGGGCCATTTGGCGGCATTTAGACGGTGAATATAGTACGGAGCGCGGATTCAGCCCCCCGCAATTGCGGCGAGCACTTCGAGACGATCTGAATCACCCAAGGGGGTATCCAGAGCATCCGACGGAATGGCCTCTTCATTAATGAAGAGTTTGACAAATCGGTGCTGGCGCCCCTCGCCATCGAGCACCAACGCTTTAAAGCCTGGATGATCGCTTTCCACGGCGTCCAGGGCGGCCTCGACGCTGTGGGCCTTGACTTCGATCTGAGCGAGGCCCTGGGTGGGACCCCGATACGCCTCGGGCACAATGATCAGCGGCACGAATTCCTCCCTGGCTGAGTCCCGGATGACCACCCACTCGAGGGGGCGCTCCGCTTGGCCCCCCATCTTAGATCCAGGGGCCCTCCCGGACCAGACCCCCCGGTCTGATCTCACTCAACCCGAGCCACCCACATCCAAAGACGGGGCCGCGCGGGGCTCCGAACCGTGCCCTTCCCCGAATCCTTCGGCGGCGCCCTCCCGCTCCAGTTCACCCTGCAGCGGGTGCTGCGAGGATCGGTAGGGAACCCGGATGGCCACTTTGACGAGCTGACCCGGCTTGAGGGGCTCACCGGGCCGAATTCCATTGTGGACTGCGGTCTCAATCGGGTCCCAGGCGTTGCCTGTCCGAAGACTGAGCGACTCAAGGGTTTCGCCCGGTCGGCTTTCAAAAACTCGGATTCGAGTTTCGGTGATTTTTTCTCGCTCCTCAGAGGAGAGCGATCGAAAGCTCCGCGGAAAAGTGCGAAAAGGAGCTGCGTGCCGCTCGATATCGCCTCGCAGAACGATGCCGCTCAATTGGTAAATCATTCCACGGTCACCGATCCAGTACACATCGGCCCAATTTGGACCGGCGAGGGTGGGCAGGCGGCCGCGCACCCGGTAGGCCTCGCGCCCTCCGACACGAACCGGACCGGCGTCCGGGCCGATGGCCGCGGCCTCGCCCGCCCAGGCGTGGGCCGCCGCCGCCGGGTCGTCCCCCTCGCTATGCAGCTCAAGGGTCAGAAGCGCATCGCGGCTGGGCGACAAGGCGTACACAGCTGGGCGAGTGTTCACAATCTCCCAGCCAGCTGGAAAGCGAATCGAGAAATCGAGGTCCGGGTGAAGAAAGCGCTCTCCCTCCACGACGCCCTCCGAAGCGGGCGGGCCCACGGAAAGCCCCGCGATCCGATCCAAGAAGTCCTGCCGGCTCTCCGCCACCGAGAAATGGGGGTCGAAGCGACGCACTTCCGCAGCGGTGGCCGCTTCAGCCGCGCGTTCTCTTGCGGCGGGATGGGTATCGAAGTAACCCGTCTCCCGCGAGAACCCTCTTTCCATTCTTTCGCTGGCGTCCAAACTGCGTAGCAATCCCGCCATGCCCGCTGGATCGATGCCGGTGGCCACCGCCAGATTCTGCCCGATCTCATCGGCCTCGCTTTCCTGCTGGCGGGAGAAGCCATGCAGGCCCGGATTGCCCATCGGCCCCCCGTTCCCATTACTGCGGGCGCCACCGACCGAGGCTCCGATCATCCCCGCCGTGTTCAGAACGGTCATCACCTTCATCAACGCATCGCGCTGGGCGGCATGCCGGGCCGCGACATGACCAATTTCATGACCCAGAACATTGGCCAACTCGGATTCATCATTGAGCAAGAGCAGAAGGCCTCTCGACACGTAAATGTGACCCGCCGGAAGCGCGAAAGCGTTAGGCTCATCCATCGCAACCACATGAAATCGGTAGCGAACGCCCTGGCGGGGCGAATGTCTCGCGAGCGCCTGGCCAATCTCATTCACATACGCAGTGAGGGCCGGATCGTCGATCAGCCCAATCTGTTCAGCGACCTGAGATGCAGCCTGTTCATCAATCACCTTCTCCTGGTCCTCGGACATAAAGACCAGTTGCCGCTGACCGCTGACGGGATTCACCGCGCAGCCGATCGAAGTCGCCGCGAGTACGATGGAAAGCTGCAAGAGCGTGTTCCATCCGGCTGCCCCCTTGGACAGCCTTTGACCGGACAAACATCCCCCTCCGCCCGCCTTCACCGGGTGTAACGATCCTGGGCAGGAATCGTCATAAACGCATCGTCGGGGAGATCGAAGCAGCCAAAAGGTGAACGATCCCGCTCGGGGCGCGTCGGGATCCAAGCCGTCAGGCAACCTGGACGACCTCGTCCGTGGTGAACGCAACCCGTGTCCAATCCTCTCAAGCCCTTGGCCACATGTAAGCCTTGTAGAGCCCAGTGGCCATATACAACCCCATACCCATGCTTGGCCTTCGACCAGGCCTCATGCCAGGGAACCCCCTCGCCGTTGGGGATCGAACTCGACCACGTATCCGCCTTGACGCTTCGAGCGGAAACCATCCGGCCTAAGACATCTCGCGTCGAACCCGCTTTCGCGTGCGCCGGGTCCTGGGCCAACAGAAGGCGGGTCGACTCCCAATCGCCGCCTCCCAGCTCTCGTTCAATCTGAGCCGATTCGCCGACCACTTGGTCAAGATCCCAATCGGGATGAACGGATGCGTGAACCATCACAAAAGGTTGGCCATAAAGATGACCCGCCTTGGCGATGGACCGGTTTCGCAGCCAATCCACCCAGTGCTTCCAATCCGAGGATTCGAGAACATCCCCAAAGGTGTCCCGTTCGCCGAGCTTTCGCAGTTCGAAGGCGACCATCAAAAGGTGAAGCTCATGATTGCCCAGCACGACCACAGCTTGGCCTTCGTCCCATAATCGGTAAATTCGGTCGAGAACGCGTAACGATCCTGGGCCGCGATTCACCAAGTCTCCGACCAAGTGCAGCACAAAGCCATCCCGACCCAAGCGATTTTCCAGCTCGCATAGCAACGCGTCGAGTTCGGCGTGGCAGCCCTGGACGTCTCCGACAAAGACCGGTTGGCGTCGGTCGGCGCCGCGCTCAGGAAGCCCCGGCGTTTGATGCTGGCTGTTTCCAGTCAATGCTCGACTTTCCCCTCAGCAGAACGAGACAGCTGAGCCCTTTCGCTATGTCTCGGGATCCCGCTCATGGGACGTTACACGGGCGGGAACGAGCCACGCCAGGGTTGCCCCCCAACCCCCCCGTTGTGGAGGGGCTTCCTCAACCCGCTTCACACGGGGGTCTGCCTTGAGCCATTCGCGAACACGCGCCCGCTGGACCCCCTTGCCTCGTCCATGGATCAAACGGACCTCGACGAAACCGCGCTCCAAGGCAGCATCGAGATACGCATCGACAACATCGAGAATCTCTCGGGGACGAAAACCATGAAGGTCGATTGATTCCTCGATCGGCACGACGACAATCGGCTCTTCTTCGTTTTCCAAACCAGAGTCATCCTCGCCGCTCTTCATGGACTGAAGCCTAGCGAGGCGCCCTCAATCAGTTCTCGGCTCCAGAGGGCCATGCCTCTCGCGAGGCCTCAGTAGACGCCTCTCTGCCAAAATGCCCCGCCGGGATTGGCCGAGACCCCGGTGCGACCGAAAGGTCAAATCGGGCTACCCTCCGCCGTCAGATTCGACGAGCGGGCTCAGCGGGCCCTTCTTCGGCACCCGCTCATCGACGAGGAAACGTCATTCTCAACCTTCCCTTTGCCTCACTGGTCGATGGGGATCAAACCTTCTTGAAAACCTTCTTGCGAGGCCTTGATGGGGCCGCACTAGGTCAAAGCCAGGGCCGGGGGATGGATGGGACGCCGCATCATCGTCTGCGATGGAGCCGATAAGGCGAGGCTATGGGCCCAGATCGGGGCGGCAGCCGACGAGGAGCTCACTTGGGTTCCTCGCGAGGACGAGTCCCGAGCCCGACCGCCTGGCTTTCGAGCCCTGCAGGGCGGGCTCTCTGAAGAAGCCTTTCAAAAGCTCGGCCCCAAGCCCTCTGATGACTTTGCGCTGGCCAGTGATGACGGCCCCTGGGTTCGCGCAGCGGTTCGCGAATTGAGCAAGGTCGTTCCCGACGGCCCGATTCTCGTCCTCACCGATGCGCTTGAACCAGACGACCTGCCGGATCATGCCTGTCTGCGCAAAGCCGGGCTCAAGACACTCATCCGAGATGACATCGACGACGAATTCGATCACCTCGCCAACCTGCTCCGAGTCGTCCAGATTCGTGAGTTGCTTGAATCGCGTGAGAAGGTGGGCATCCTTCTGCAGCCAGACCCGGATCCCGATGGAATTGCGTGTGGCTACGCGCTCCGTTCAGTGCTTGGACGTCGCAAGCGCACAACGGCTCCGCTCATTTCATTCGGCGAAGTTCAGCGACCCGAAAACCGCGCCCTCTGCCAAGCCCTGGGCATCGAGGTTCGGGTGATTAAACCGTCGGAACTCGACGAAATGGATGGACTCGTGCTCGTGGACGTTCAGCCGAATGTCTTCGGCGAAAATCCACCGCCCCGAGTCCTTTCCGTCGATGCGGTCATCGACCACCACCCAGAGCGAAGTGGATACGACGCAGTGATTCGGGACGTTCGCCCCAACTACGGCGCAACCTCAACGATCCTGACTGAGTACCTCAGGGCGGCCAATATCGATCCCGGTCCACGGCTCGCGACGGCTCTGATCTACGGCATCAAGAGCGACACCCAATATCTAGGACGCGAAACCAGCCGAAAAGACATGATGTCTTTTGCCTACCTGCACGCTCATCACAGCCCCGCTCTGTTGCGCAGAATCGAGCGTCCGGCCCTGCCCATGGATGGGCTTCGGGCCCTCGGGCGGGCCTTGGCTAAGGCCGAGGTCCGGGATGGAATCAACCTTCTGGTGCTGGGGCGCGTGCGGGAAGACGTCATCCCCCAAGTGGCCGACATGGCCCTTCAAGCAGAAGACGCGGAATGGGCCGTCGCCGTCGGCCAAGTCGGCGGAGACCTCGTCTTTTCTGTTCGCAATGTGGGCTATGTCCGTGCGGCGGGAGACGTCGTGCGGGCGGTGGTCGAGGGGTTGGGGGTTGGAGGCGGCCACAGGTCCATGGCGAAGGGCATCATTCCCCTACGTGCTTTTCGAGAAGTGTACGGTCGAGCCGACCGAGACCAAGTCCGCAGCGCTCTCTTCGACGCCTTCACCCGCGCCATCCGGCGAGAGGAGAGCTAGGCGTGCCCCCGGTCCAAAAACTCGACGATCAAGCAGTGCATCGCCAACTTGAGGCGCTTTCTGAATGGAGCCTGGACACCGGTAAGCTACACCGGGTCTTCGTTTTCAAAGACTTCAATGAGGCCTTTGGTTTCATGACGCGCGCGGCCCTCATGGCCGAAACCATGAACCACCACCCCGAGTGGTTCAACGTGTACAACCGCGTCGAAGTGCATCTCACGACCCATGATGCCGGAGGCCTCTCCGCTCTGGATTTTGAACTGGCTACTCAGATGGAAGCGCTCTTCGAAACCGCCGGCGCCTGAATCCACCTCAGCTCAAGCTGAGCATCTCATGCGCGCCGCTCAGCTTTTGCTGAATGGGAATGCCGAAGGGGCAGCTGCCGGTACACGGTGCAGAGCAACCCGCGCAGACGGCCGCGTTTTTTTCGAGCTGGGCGTAGAGTTCAATGGCTTGGCGCTCGCTTCGGTAGTCCTCAAAATACATGCGTTGACGCAACACATCGTTGATAGGCACCTCTTCGGGGCAGCTGCTCAAACAGGCGCCACAATGCGGCGAACAATACTCGCCAGAGGAAAGTCGGTCGTACTTTTCCAAGACCGCAAGATCCGCCGGTTGAACACGCTGCCCAGAAGCCGCAAGATATTCATCAACGTGCTGCATCTCGAAAAACGAAATCACTGCGCAAGAGACGTTGGGATCGCTGTGCACCCATTTCAATGCAGCCTGCGCGTAGCTATTAGACTCGTCCTGAAAACCTTCCAGCCCATGATGCTTCGCGCCTTTCAGCGTCTTCATAGCCACCACGCCCATATCCTGCTCGGACCGGGCTCTTTGGACAATCTCGGATATTTCAGGCCAGATCCCGTGGTGGTAGGCCAGCATCATGACATCGAATTGCCCTGAATCGATCGCCGCATTCGCGACCTCCACCAGCTTCGGGGTATGGCTCGAAAAGCCGAGAAAACGAACGCGGCCTTCCGCCTTCAATTGGGCAAATGCTTCGTGAACATTGGGATCCAAGAGGCGGTCGGTTTCATCGCAAGAATGCACATGAACCAGGTCCACATACTCAACGCCCAGTCGACCCAAACTTTCGTAGACCACCTCTTTGTACCGTTCGACCGGCGTGCCCGCTGGGAGGTGACCGGTGGGCGTGCACCACTTTGTTGCGAGAAAAAAGGATTCCCTCGGAAAGCCCGCGATGGCCTCACCCACAATTTGTTCGCTCCCAGAGGCCGAGTAGTCGGGCGAGGTATCGATGTAGTTGACACCCCGCTCCAGCGCTGTGCGGACGATGGCGGCGCCTTTTTCTCCGCGAAGCGGACCGGTTCCAACCACCGTGTCCGAGACGGGCCATTCCGTACGCCCTAAACGGCCATAGCTTTGCACCCGGCTGCCCTTCCAATCATCCCTCCACTCGGGATGAGTCTTGGCAACCTGGCCTCCGAAAATTCGACCCAGAGGGCCGTTCCAGCCTCTTCCGCCCTCGCCCACACCGTAGAGCCAGCGGGCCGCCATGCCTGCGCCTCCGGCGGCTACGGCCCCCAAAGCAGCGCCCCCGCCCGCCACCGTGCCTGTCAAAAATGTGCGTCTCTGCGGGTCGACCCGAGTCACTTGAGCCCGTCGGCTGCGGCGGACGAGCCAGAACGTCAATCCAGCCAACAGCAGCAACATGCCGAGCGCAAGGACAAGCCCCGCCAACGCCACATCAATGCTTGGAAAAATTGCGCCCCCGATTTGCTGCAGGGTTTCTCCCAAGGGAAAGGCACTGGGGTCCAGACCAATCGATGCCCGCCATGCGTAATAGCCGCTCCAGAAAAAGCCCACGACAAGCGAGCCGAGGAGAGCGATCAAGGCGACGAATCCGGGACGGGACTTCATGGCAAGGCCTCCTGACTTATCCGGAAGCGGGTGCACCAGACGACGCAACCGCAGGGACAGCGCCAGAGTATGCCACCCTCCAGGCTTGACGTCACACTTTGCGAGCGGCCTCTGATATGCTGCGACCCGATGCCGAACCTGTGCCTTTCCAATATCAGCGAGCTCAGTGACCACGTGGGAGAATCGCTTGGCTGCAGCCAATGGATCGAAATCGATCAACCGCGAATCGACGCCTTTGCCGAGGCGACCGGGGATCGTCAGTGGATTCATGTCGACACCGATCGTGCGAAGAAGGAGTCGCCATTTGGCGACACCATCGCCCATGGTTATCTGACACTCGCAGTGATTCCGTCGTTACTCGACGAGTTAATCGAGGTCAAAGGATGCTCGCGGATCGTCAACTCAGGGCTCGACAAATTGAGGCTCAAAGAGGCCGTGCGTTCAGGAAGCCGCATTCGGATCAATGCTCAGATCCTCAACGTTCGATTCTTCGGCGGGGGGGACGCTCGCGTGACCTTCAAGGTGAAATGGGAAATTGAAGGCTGCGAAAGGCCGGCCTGTCTCGCCGAAGCCGTGCTGATCTACTTCCGCTGAGCCCTCAGAGCAGACAGCCTGGATCCACCTAGCTGGAGAGAAAAGGGCGAACCAGCGAGAGAAAAATATCCAGCTGGTCGTGGTGAACCCAATGACCCGCGTCTTCCACGTTCACGGCTCGAGCATTCCGAAAAGCTTCCATTCGGCCATCCGCCGTGGGATCGCTGGCCCAGCTCTCGGTCCCTCGGATCAGCAGCGTGGGGCAATCGATTCGAGACCAAAGAAGCTGCCGCTCTTCTGGATTCCAACTCTGGGGATAGAAGACCCGCGCATAGTTGTCGAATTTCCAGGAGAAGGTTCCGTCTTCGTTCCGAGCCACGCCATGAACCGTGAGATGGCGTGATTGCTCTGGAGAAAGGTGCGGGTTTTCTTCCTGCATTCGGGCGGCGGCCGAGTCGATCGTCGGGTAACGCCTCGGGCTCCTCGAAGACAGGCCACGCACGTCTCGGATCCACTCGTCGACCCGCTCCCAGATTGGAACGTTTCTGTACTTCTCGATCATCTCCGGAGGAGGGCCGAGCCCCTCGATGGCCACCATTTTTTCAACCCGATCCGGATAAATCGAGGCGTACTGCAAAGCCACCGCGCCGCCCAGTGAGTGGGAAACGATCCTCAAAGGATGGAGGCCAAGGGTCTCGATGAGTTGAGCGATGTCGAGGACAAATTCGTGGATCGTGTAGTGGCCCCCGAGCGCCCAGGCGCTGTCGCCGTGGCCACGCAGGTCCGGGGCGATGACGTGATAATCATCGCGGAGGGCACGCGCCACCCAATCCCAGCTGCGGGCATGGTCCTTCCCCCCGTGGACAAGCAGCAGGGGCGGCGCCGATTCGTTTCCCCAATCAACGTAATGGAGCTTCAGCCTCTGAGAAACGTAGTAGCTAGAGGCCGGGCCTATGATTTCGGGAGTCGTCGGTTCGCGCATCGGAAAAGCCTACCCGGAAATCGTTCAGGCGGGGGCGCCCTCGGACCCGGCCGCCTTCACGTTCTCGGCACGCGCTCCTCGGGGGCCTTCTTGGACCACGTACTCCACGGCGTCCCCTTCATTCAAGCCGTCGTATTCGGCTGCGTTCAGGCCAGAGCGATGGAAAAAGACCTCTTTGCCGTCTTCTCCTCGAATGAACCCAAAACCCCGGTCACGAACCATTTTCTTAATCTTGCCACGACACTTGGGACCCGTCGGCGCTTGAGCGGCGGGGGCGGCGCGGCGCTTGCCCTTGCCCTTGCCACCGCGACGGCCACCTGTCCCCCGAAATCGCTCGCTGGACACAAATTCCGCCTGGAATAAAGCCAGGGCGACGGTCAGATCCTGAAGGCCGGACTGCTCGGGGGAAAGCAAAACTTCATCGTCTTCGTGGTCAACAACGCTATACCGGAAGCCCGTGGCTTTGTGGGTCACCATCAAGCCGGGCTCGATCTCGTCCATGGGCAGCATGAAGGTTCACCTCGTCCGTTTCAGTCAAAGCGCTCAAGGAATTTCACCGCTGGCGGCCTGAAAGGCGCCTCGGCATCGTTTGGGATGCCGGCGGGCGGGGGGGCGCTTGAAAACCTGCGGCGGCGCAGAGTAGGAAATGAGCCGGTCCGGGTCAATTATGAGGAGGTGAGGCGTCGATGAGGGTCGCGAGGCGGTTCAGGAGCAGTGTATCGGCACGCGGAGGCCTCTCTTTTTTCCCTCTTTTTCTCCTTGCGGGGTTTCTGCTGGGCGCCGCTCTGATCGCGACCGGGGGCTGCTCGCCCCCCGCCGAAAGCCTGATCGTCGCCACATCCGGGGACTACCCGCCCTTCAGCCAGATCAGGAAAAGCACCGCAGATCTGCCCGAGGGGTATGGGCCCGATTTGATTCGCGCCTATGCCCGGGATCGGGGTCTCGAAATCCAATTCGTGCCCTTTCGCTGGCCCGCTCTCCTCCAAGACCTGCGAGCGGAACGCTTCGATGTAGCGGTCGGGGGAATCACGATCCGTCCGGAACGCATTCTCGCCGGACGATTTTCCGTCCCAGTGGCGCAGAGCGGCGCGATCGCCCTGGTCGACAATGCGAGTCCATGGCGAGAGATTTCAGAGCTCGACCAGCCGGCGGTGCGGATTGCCGTCAACCGGGGGGGGCATCTTGAACGGGTGACCCGAGAACGCTTCCCCCGCGCCCAGATCTTCGCAGTCGACGACAATGGACGCGTCCTCGACGAACTCATCACCGGGCGGGTCGACGCTGTCGTCACCGACACCTTGGAGGCGCCTCTGTGGCAGATCGAAGCCCCGGCCACCCGCGCGTTGGGCCCTTTCACCCAAGACCGAAAAGCATTTCTGCTTCCGCCGGATCGGACTGACCTGGCCTCCGACCTCGATACCTGGCTGATGGCCCGGGCCGAGGCGGGCGACCTCAGCCAGTGGCGCACCCGTGCCCTGGGCCCGCAACACGCCCAGCCCGAGCCCGCCCTGCCTTGGCCCGCTCTGCTGGCCGCTTTGGATGCGCGACTTTCTCTGATGCCCGCCGTCGCCGAAGCCAAGCGTCGCTCCGGTGCGCCGGTGGAAGACCCCGAGCGCGAGCAAAGGGTTTTGGCGGCGGCCGTTGCCAGGATTCAAACAAATGCACCCGCCCAAGGATTCAACAGAAACGAAGAGCGCAAAAAGGCCCTCTTGCTTCTTTTTAGAGCGCAGATCGAAGCCGCCAAAGCGGTACAGATCGCCACCCTCGCCCAGCCGCCGTCCCCCGAGTTCGAGGACGCGCCGCCGGATCTGGACCAAGTGCTGCGACCCGCGCTGATCCGAATCGGAGAACAGATCAGTCAGCGGGTGGTCTCCCTTCCACCGGACATCGACCCACAAATGATTCGACAAAACCTCCAAGACTCACTCGCCGATTATGCGCTCGAAGAACGTCTGGTTGAAGAGCTGGTCGCGGGCCTCTTGGCTGTGGCGCAATCCAACGCGCCGCCTGATGTTCAGTAGAAGAGGCTTCGGGTCCGGTGTCGCGGTTGGGCTTTGATCTGCGGTGACTGACCACGATTCCAAAGCACTGTGTCGAGTTGCTGCGCCGTCAAGGTGAACACATTCGACCGGAAAGCTTCGTCATGAAGTCGGCTCACCATGGACTCAACCGCATGAAGGGCCACCGCACGAATTTCGACCTCTTCGGCTGACCCGGACTCGATCAACGCCCCCGCTTCGATCCGTTGCAATAACGCCGGATCGTAACGGAGCACGCCTTCAAAGCGAAGCACGTGGGGGACAAGATTGTCTGCAAAGAGAGTCAGGCGATCCAAGTCATCGAAGTGACCGGGGCCCTGTCTCTCAAAGGCCAGGGAAAGATCAGAACACGTGATCTGACCCCTTTTATAGAAGGGAACCTGGAAGCCATCGTAGAGCGCCTCATCGCGATACATCGGCATCTCGGCCAGCAGGGAGATCATTCTTTCGACTTGGCTATTGGCCTCGGCCACAAAGGCGGAGAAGTCGCCCTGAAATCGGGACAACAGCCAATCGCCAAGCTGTTGCCAGGCCCGGGCAAAATGACCCATCAGCGTATCGATGGGCGGCGTCAGGGATTGACCCAAAAGCGCAGCGCATTCTCGAGCGGAAATCCCGCGGAGGACGGAGGGCTGAAGAGGCCCATGGACTTCGAAGTGTTCTCGCAGCGCCTGGGCCAGGCTTAAATAGCCTGAACAACCGGGTCGCTTTGCAAGATGAGGAAACCAACCCGAGCCAAAATTAATCGCATCCAAGGTGATCACGTAGGCCAGCGTTTCTTCGGGAGATCCCAGCTGATGATGCGCCGGGTCAAAGAGATCTGGATCCGGGGTCCGCCCCCCCAATTCAAGGGCCAATTCACCCAAGCGATCCTCGGCGATCTTGACGAATCGGGCTCGGGACGCGACTTCCGCACAGGCCTCTCTCAACTCGTCAAGCCGAAACATTCAGTCCAAAGCCTCGTCCGCCCCAGGCCGGAGCCGGAGGCTCGGCTAAACCTGCGATGCGCAAAGCACCAGGGCAAATTTCCCAGCGAATCGGCAAGAGACCCAGCGGCTCGCCATCGGCCTCACACCGGGCCGGCCCCCCGCCCAGCCACTTCGCTTCAATGCAGCCCCCCCGATATGTGCGCACCTCCGGATATCGGAGATGGGTTCCACGGTATAAGGAGGGAAATCGGCTCAAGAGTTTGGCTCGGCCGAGGGCGCTCACCACGATCAGGTCAAACTGCCCGTCGTTCAACACGGCTTCGGGGGCGATTCGCATTCCGGACCCGAAATAGCGCCCGTTGCCACAGACCACCAAGGCAACCCCACCCTCGTGGACCACCTGGCCGTCGACCCGTAGCTCGACCTCAGGGATCCCGCCCCGGGCAATCGCCCGGACCGTGCCCACCGCAAAGGCGGTCCTCGGCCCAAATCGTTTTCCCGCTTGACGCACCAGTTCCACCGTCATGCCGCTGAGACCGAAGCCCGACTCATTGAGGAAGTAGCGCTTCTGCTCGACACCTTGCTCGGTCCGACGCGTCAAGCATCCCGCGTCAACGATTCGAGACTCCCCATCTCGAAGCTGCGCGATCGCCTGTTCGACATGCTCCGGGACGCCCACCGAACGCGCGAAGTCACAGCCCGAGCCGAGAGGAATCAGCCCAATCTCGACTTGACTCCCCAAGCCGGCCTCAAGCACGCCTGTGGCGACCTCCGACAATGTCCCATCGCCGCCACCGACGACAATGCGGCCAAAACCGCCGCGAGCCGCTTCGCGCGCTAAACGCACCGCGTCCAAGGGGGCGCGCGTCCGCACAACCTCGATTTCACCAAGCGCTTTTTTCAATGAAGCGGCGAGACGACCGAACCGGTCGGCCCCTCGGCGCGAGGCGGGATTAAGAATGAAAAGGGTACGAAGCGCCATCCGCCCATTCTAGTCTCTTCGACGGTTCAAGAAATGCCGCGCGCTTCGTGCCTCAACGCGGTGCTCCTGCCCCTGAAGAGAGCCGGCTCTCCATCTGGCCAAGTCGGCCTGAACTCGCTAAATCCTGCGCATGTTTTCGAAACAGGAGATCTCAATGCGGCCCCTCATCGCTCTCTTCGCCTGCGGAATCGCCGGGCTGAGCATCGGCTGTTTCGGCCCCAGTATGACAGTCGATGGCCGCACCGCCCTGGAGCAAGAGCTCACACGACTGGCGATTCAAGGCGCCATCCGAAACCTTCCGATCCACGAGGACGCGTTGTCGGGAACATGGCGCCTCACGATCACGGCCCCGGATGCAAAGGACGTCAGCTGGATTCAGAGTTGTCTTGAGCTGGCCCTTCGGGAAGGCGGCGTTCACCTTTCAAACGACGCCGCAGCGGATCTCCCGAGGATTGAAGCCCGGTTTTTGATGGCCGGGAGCGATGTCGACAACTTTGCGGTTGGAGTGCCCGCTTCCATGGTCGGTGGACGCCAAACGCTGAGCTTCTATCAATCCATCAGCGAATACGGACGCGCCGCAGTGAGTCTCGTCTTTTGGACACCGGGACAGGACACGCCTCACGTGACCCCCGAAATCAATCACCGGGTTCACTACACGACGCAGTACTTCCTCACAGTCATTGGACCGATCAGCGCCAACGATATTCAAGAAAGGACCTGGGGCCGCTTTCTGGATGTCAGCGCCGATTCATTCATGCAGGCTAAACGACAAGGGGAATGGATCATTCCGGGTCGCGATGCACCGCCCATCCAGCGAACCAGCGGGCGCCGCTAATCACTCAGAAACCTAGAGTCGATCCTATCGAAAGCCCTGCCCTTCATAGAAGGGGACCAGACGCCAAAGCCCGGCTCGACTGGGCCCGATCATTGTTTTCGAATGCCGAGGGCAAACTCGGCGATCAGTCGGTTGTGAAGCTCGCTGGTGCCTTCGCCGAATTCAAGGGACTTGGCCTCAAGGAGAAGTCTTCCGATTTCATACTCTTGGGTACAGGAGTAGCCGCCGAAGACCTGCATGCCATCGAGGGCGTTTTGCACGGCGGCCTGGCTCGCGCAGAGCTTGGCCATGCTGCTCTCCAAAGAGGCCCTTTGAACACCGGCGTCTTTCATGCGGCCCAGCCGATAGACCAGCAAACGGGCCTGCTCGGTGCGGCACACCATGTCCGCGATCTTTTGTTGAATCATCTGGAATTCACCGATCTTGCTCCCGAAGGCCTCCCGCTCCATCGCATAGGGGGCGGCAAGGTCGAGACAGCGCTGCGCTTGGCCCACGCACCGCGCCGCGACGGAAAACCGTCCGGTATCGAGGGCCGAGCCCAAAACCGGAAAGCCCCGACCCGGTTCGCCGATCACGGCATCCTCGGGAATGATGGCGCCATCAAAGTGCACTTCGGCAAGGTTGTCGCGCTTCAGTGTTCGCATCGGGAAGCGGCCGATGTGTAGACCCTCAACCTCTCTCGGATCAAACACAAAGGCCGTCACGCCTTTGTGTTTCTTCGAGCGGTCCACGCTGGCCACCAAAAAGAAGAGACCGGCATGGGCCGCATGCGAGATAAACACCTTGGTCCCGTCGATCTTCCAACCGCCCTCGACCTTCGTGGCGGTGGTCTGCATGTTGCCTAAGTCCGTGCCCCCACCCGGTTCCGTGAGGCACGCGGAACAGATCAACTCTCCCGCGGCAATGCCCGGCAAAAAACGCTGCTTCTGTTCATCGCTGCCAGAACCCAAGATCGCCCCGGCGACCAGAGAATTCGCCACCGAGATGACCGAGGCCACCACCCAATCGACCCGGGCGATCTCCTCGCAAATGATCCCGTAGGTCATGACGTCGCTGAATGTGCCGCCGTACTCCTCGGGAATCATGGGACCCAGCAAACCCATGGCGGGCAGCTTCTCGATCAACTCGAGGGGGTAGCGGGCCTCCTCCTCGTAGCGCTCCACGTGGGGGAGAATTTCCTTCTCGGCAAACTCGCGGACGGTTCTCCGAACCTCGCGCTGCTCATCGGTCAGATCGAAATCGGCCATTCTCTCAAGAGAGGGATTCGTCATGGGGGCTCCTTGAGGCCCCAGGCGGGCCCCTCAACGGGCTGAGGGGGAGCTTCCCCTCGACCGGGGAGGATAGCCCCCCGAAACCGCCGCGAGGAGGCCCACCCTCGACAGCCCGGGAGGCCTCACGTATGCTGCCGCGCCCAAGAAAGGACGATCCCGTGAAAAAAGGCACCAACAATCGCAATCGCGGCCGCTCCTCCCGCCACCGCGCGAAGCTCAAGCAGAAGCACCGCCGAGCTCGCCGGCGCAACACCGGCGGCGCGCGCTCGACCTACCGCTAGGTCCCACCCAAAGCGCCAACCCTTGGTCGCTTGGATCGGTCGAGCGCTTAAGCGCTGACGGCCTCGCCCAACTCCGAGATCGCCTGATCGACCGCGGCATCCACGGCGCGCTCCCAGGTACGGGCATCGGTCGCGCCTTGGGCTGCATCCGGGAAGGAAATCGCGCGGGATGAATTCACCAACCCGCCCTCCAGACCACGCGGTCCCCGAACAAAGGACCGGACCGCAGCCGCCGCGTCGGCCCCCTGACGACCGTACCCCGGAATCAGGAAAAGCGAGCGCGGCGCCAAGTCGCGAAGGTGCTCGGCCTGTTCGGGGTAGGTCGCGCCGACCACCAGACCCAAGGCCGACCAACCGGTTGAGGGGCCCACCAAGCGATCGCCCAGCTCGGCCAGCCGCCGCGTGACCGCCTCGTGGACCAAGCCGTCCTTCAATTCAAGGTCCTGCAAATCCCCCGAACCCGGATTGCTGGTCTTCGCCAGAACAAAGAGACCTCGACCGAAGGTGCGGGCCCGCGACACAAAAGGTTCAAGACTGTCCCGGCCGAGGTAAGGGGAGAGGGTGATCGCGTCGACCTCACACGCCGAGTCGGGTTCGAGGTAAGCCCGCGCATAACCGTCCGCCGTCGAGCCAATGTCGCCTCGCTTGGCGTCGAGCAGAACAATCAGTTCACGTTCTCGGGCCGCGGCCACGATGCGTTCCAGGCTGGCCATCCCGGCCGCCCCCAATTGCTCAAAAAATGCAATCTGAGGTTTCAGCACGGCGGCCCGGCCAGCCACGCGATCGAGAAAGGCCATTCCCATGCGCTCGACCGCTTCCACGGTGGCCGGATCGCCCGGGCGCATGTCGCCTTGGCGGAAAATCGGGGGGATCAAGTCCAAGTGCGGATCGAGGCCCACACAAAGAGGGTGCCCCAGCGCCCGAAGACGAACCATCAACGTGTCGGCAAAGTGCATGCCGCCTCCTCGCGCGACACATTAGCACCCGGAGAACCGCTCTCCCGCTGCTAGTTTCCCCGCGTGTCCTTTGACTACGCGCTCGAAGCAACCTCCGGCCAGGCTCGCGCCGGGCGATTCAACACGCCCCATGGCCCCATCCAGACGCCGACCTTCATGCCGGTCGGCACCCACGGTGCCATCAAGGCGATGACCCCGGACCAAGTGCAGGCCACGGGTGCCCAAGTCGTTCTCGCCAACACCTATCATCTGGCCCTGCGCCCCGGCGAGGGATTGGTCGAAAAGCTGGGCGGGCTGCATGCCTTCATGCAGTGGCCCGGGCCGATTTTGACAGACAGCGGCGGCTTTCAGGTCTTTTCGCTTCCGAGCGCTCAGATCAACGACCGAGGAGTCCGTTTCACGAACGAAGTCAACGGCGACACAATGGATCTCACCCCCGAACGCGCCATGGAGATTCAAAATACTTTGGGGGCCGACATCATCATGGCCTTCGACGAGTGCACCCCTTACCCGGCGACCCGGAAATTGGCCGCCACGGGCGTTCGCCGCACATTGATGTGGATGGAGCGATGCCTCGCCGCGCATCAGCGCGCCGATCAGGCGCTTTTTCCCATCGTGCAGGGAAGCACCTTTCCCGAACTGCGGGAGGAGTGTGCCAAAGAGCTGGTTGCCATGGACAGCCCGGGCTACGCGATTGGGGGGGTTTCGGTCGGAGAAGGCCACGAGCTTCTGTGTGAGGTGACGCGCCACGCCGCGCCTCTGCTTCCCGACAACAAGCCCCGCTATTTGATGGGCGTCGGACTTCCTGAAGATCTTATCGCCTGCGTGGGTTTCGGGATCGACATGTTCGACTGCGTGATCCCCACTCGATACGCCCGAAGCGCCACCGTCTTCACCGCGAGAGGACGCATTCGCTTAACCCATCGTCGCTACCGGCGCGACACCTACCCGATCGATCCTTCTTGCGAATGCTATGCGTGCCAGGACGGTCGCTTCTCCCGGGCTTATCTCCATCACCTCTTTAACGCCAACGAGGTCCTTTCAGCCATCCTCTGCTCGATTCACAACGTGCATTTCTACACGCAGCTGATGACGTCAGCCCGAAACGCCATCCTCGCCGGACGTTACCCAGAATTCGCCTCCCGATTTCTTGAAGGCTACCAGCGGGATTCGAAGAAACCCTCGAAGGCTCGAGGCCGTTAGCCTTCGGAGAAGTCCACGGCGCGAGCCGCATCTGGGGGAGTTCGCTCGCGCCGTGGGTGTGCGGCCAGTGGGGGAGGCCGCTTTGCTTCTCCTGATTTCGCCTAGGGTCCCGTGTCGCAACCCGCCGGTCGCAGCCCGCTCAAGCCCGCCGCACTTTGACGGGCCGCCAATCGATCCCGGTCCCAAACGAAGAACCCTGGTCCGGAGATCACATAGCCCCCGCGCTTCGCCCCTCGCGGCTTCAAGCAGACCGTGGGGTGCGGATCTGCGCCCTCCGAGCCCGCTTCAGGCGGACGCCCTTCCACATGACCAGAGTTTGAGTCTTCCGGATCCACTTAACCTCCTCGACCGATTGAGCCCGGCTGGGCTCTCGCGCTGGGGACGTAGACCATGATGGCGCCCTGAGATGTCGGTTCGGGTTCGATCGAACAACGTTTCGGCCAACAGTGCATGACAAATCATTCACTGGTCGATCAAGCGCCCGTCGACCGAGGAAGACTTTCCTTCACCAAATTGTCATATTCGGCCGAGTTCGACCTCAATTGTTCCCTATCTATTCGATATTAATAATTAATTTTAAAAAATAGTTTTATGAAGAAAGGGTCCAAAATGCTTCTCCACTGATCCGATCTCAAGATCTGTGACCGTTTTGTCGACTTTTCGTCATATAATCGTCACATAAACCCCGGTCCTGACAATGTGCGCTGTCGAGTTCAATCGGCTCGCAAACCCATTGCGGATCGGCGCACGGCAAGTAGAGACAAGAAGGAGGGTGTCATGGGAGAGGTCAATCGAACGTTAGAAGCCGCTTCGCTGTTTGGAATCACGTCAGGCTTGGGGTTGATGATCTCAGCGTTCTTCGTCGGCGAGCTTGGATTTTTGGCCGCCCCCGCCTTCCTGATGCTTGTTCCGAGTCTTCTCTACGGAACGCGGTGATCATGGAATTGGCCCCAGGCCAAACATCCTGAGATCACCGCCACCTCGGCCAAAAGGCCGGTCGCGCTTCTTTGGTGGATGAGTGCGGGGTCGAACCGACCGGGGTGCCTATCGGTCCGAAGGCGCCTTAGATCGGGCCGGGGCTCCATCGACACGCTCCAAGATCCGACCTTCCGGGGTTTGGATGATGGCGGCCGTTCGTTCCGCGTCCTCTCCGAAAATTGAATGCCTGTAAGCATCCGAAAATCGAGAGTGCACCACACAACCGGGCCATCCGTCAGATCGAGCCTTTTCGATGACCTCGGGATCCATTCGGTGAGACCCGTGGGGCAACAAGACGAAAGCGGTACCCTTGTCCTCGGCCAGAGGAGTCAGCTTTTTTAAGCGCCGTCTCAAGGACTCTGAGCCTGGTTCGCCTGCAACCAGAACGAATCGATCCACCTCCGCAACCGACGCCGCCGTCCAATACTGCGGAGGCGAGCCCTCAAGGCTCAAGCAGCGCCGAATCACCGCCACCACGAAATTGGGCGCCGCCTTCGATCGCTCTCCCCGTTGAATCTGGTTCGCGCGCTCCAGCACCGTCGTCGCAGAAATCGGAACCTCATGGACCCCAAAGCGACCAAAGTCGACCCGCAACAGACCACCGGGCTCGACCCGCACCAGAACGCCCACGGTGCCCTGTTCCCAGGCAAAGCTCTCTCCCTGAAAACCGCGGGGCTTCCAAGCCTCCTCCAGAATAACGTGATAGGGCCAATACCTTTCGTTTTGGAAGAGGTTTTCTGAGGTAATGACGCGGGGCGAAGCGTCGGCGCCCGAGCGGATCCCAACTTCAGCCCAAATCGCCTCACTGAACCCAAACCAGGAAAGTGCACACACCAGGAAGCCCGCGATGCCCGCTAAAGACTTCATGGATCGATCTTTTTGCGTCGACATCACGACGGACCTCTCATTCTTCTTCATCCTCGTATCCCGATGATGCTGACTCTCCACAGGGTTCCTCGTCACAGATGCCAAAGAGCCGTCACCCTAATGGGTGACGGCTCGAGGCTTCACCCTATCTCTTTAAAGATGGGGCTTGATCCTACTCCATCAGAGAACTCGCCGAATGCGTCCCAGAGCGACAAGGCCCAAAACACCTGCAACCAGCAACGAGGCCAAGCCCGGTTCCGGCACAGCCACATTGTCGATCACGGCTTGCCCATTCCTGTTATCCAGCGAGAGGCGGACACACACAGACGATACACTCGCTGCGGTCAACGGGAGTTGGATAGCTTCCGGCTCACCCACCAGTGTAACGCTTCCCACAGATGAGTAGGCCCCACAAGCCGGGGCAATTGCAATACCGACACTCGCAAAACCGTTCGCCGCAAACCCGGACATGCTCAACGCCCAAGTTCCACCCGGCGCTCCCTTGTCGGCCTCAAACACGATATCTGCGCTCGCCGTATCCGTCGCGATCGCCATCGGATTGAAGTTCGTCTGCGTCACACCCACACGGGTACTATCGAAGCCTTGAAAGTCTTCGTTAGCGTCCATGTTGGATGCATACCGCGCTTCTCTGGAGACGACCGCATAGGCCGTGGCTTCATTCGCCCCGACATTAGTCGACCCATTGCTTCCGTCGAGATACATCGTGCCGCTACCGCCACCCGGCGTGTAGTTCGCCGAGAGGGTCTTCACAAAACCGGAGCCAGTATTGAGAGTGCCCGGTGCGCTGTATTGTGAAAAGTCCCAGCCGGCAACGACGTCTGCGATTGAGGCGCCGGCCAAGACGGCCGAGGCGACAACCATTGCAGCGATCTTTATGCTTTTGATCATATCGTTACTCTTTTCTTGTTAAGTTGAGATCAAGTCTTGCAATTCAGATCAGTCGGCAATGATGCCGCCCAAGCTGATCGTCGACCATCCAGCAGTCCAATTCTCGGTCCCAGCCGGGAAACCTCCCCGCTGCGTTTGAGAAGAGTCCATTCCGGCCCACTGAGGCTGGATACCGCCGGACACATTGGCGTCTGCAGGATTCAACGGTCGAGGATCAAACGCGGGGCCGCCGACGTTCCCAGCGTCATCGGTTTTCGATCCCTGCAGCCGCTGGCGACCACCGCTCGCGACACCATTGGGGTCAAAGAAATGGTTCTCGTTAACGAGCAGCTGTTGGCCGGTCACACTCGGAAAATTGGCCGATCCACCGATGTACTTATTGCCCGCGGCGACGCGGGTATCACCCGTGGTTCCACAAACAGTGGCCCCTGCATCGAAGCCGTTGTCCGTCGTGGTGGCGACGATCGCACAGATATCGGGTCGACCCGAGGAATTGTACTCGATCGCCGGGCCAGCCGAGGTTCCAGTCCAGCCGAGCATGACTGTATTGAAAATCGTCGGCGTCGCTTGGGTATCGATTTGGATGCCCTCGTTTCCGGAGTTGGCAACCGTTGCCGGGTTAGTGACACCGCTGCCATTCAGCGCAGCCGCAATGTTGCCCATAGCGGTCCAGTTTCCAGCTAGGAAATCCGGCTGCGGAAGGACAAATCCGTCGAACCCGATGATGCACTCGGGACAGTCCTCGCCGTCGATTTCGCCGGCGGCATCACCGGATCCGCCGCTACCGATGTCGCCGCCCTGATCGTCCTTAAAGAAGAGGGAAAGGGTCAGGACACTCTGGATCTGGCCTGAGTAGCCTTGGTCGGTATCAATGCTGTCGTCACCGATCCACGCGGCCACCACATGATCCAGATTGACCGTCCCACCAAACATTTCAAAGCCGTCATCGCCGTTCGCGTATGCGTCCACGTAGCTCAGGACCGTTCCGTCCCCAACGCCCGCCAACGTGTAGCCATTGAGTTCCTTGTTGGGCTCAAGTTCGTCGCCAGCATGGCGAATGCTGAAGTACTCAAGTACGCCCGACGAATCGTGGGGCGAATTTCCGCCGTAGGTCGCCGCGGCGGGCGCCACTCCGGGCACCGGGATTCCTTCGACGATGCCCTCTCCCTCAATACCGGTCGCGGTGTCATCCAAGTTGGTGGGTGCGTAACCGTTGATGACCAATCCACCATGCAAACCATAGGCAGAGCTGCCGTCTGCCTGGAGGGGCGCCAGCGGGTCGTTCGCCGGGTCATCATCGAGAAAAGTTTCGCCAGCAGCACCGGTATAAGGCGCAGGCTTGCCGTTGCTGAGCTTCAAGGTGTTGCCCGTCGACGCCGGATCATTCAAGGCCGCCGTCGTCAGAATGATCGGGTCGTTCTTCGTACCTCGGGCATCAAGAAAGGCACCGCGGGTGATCACGAGAACGCCCGGGAATCCAACTAAGGGGGTGCTCGGGCTGTAGGCAGCCGTCCGAGGTTGACCGCGGACAATCGTTCCCGGCAAAATGGTCAGCTTGGTGTCAAGAACAAAGACCGGACCGCCCACAACGACGAATGCTTCATCGGCATCGTCGCCCCAGATTCGATCACAGGTTCCGGCCCCGCCCGTCGAGGGGGTCAGGGAATCGATATTTCCGGTGCAAATGGTCTGGGCGGATGATTGGCCCGCCAGGACCATGAGGGCGGCGGCTAAAATCGTGCCGAGGCCTAGTTTGTTGATTAAGCGCATTGCTCAGCTTCTCCAATTATTCGTTTGTCTTTTATTCGTTTGTCTTTGTTTGCTGAATCTCCCGAGCGCACCTACGCCCAGAGACGAGTCAGATCATATTCAGGAGGAACGACACTCCGGTGCCGGTTTATTGACGTTTGGGTGTGCGCTTTGGCACGTTTGGCGAAGCGAAAGGCCGGCCCTCTCGCGGCGAATCCCGAAGGCAAACGAAACCGGCCTGCGAGAAAAAGGCGCTTGGCGAGGGCCTGCATCTCGACCGCCCCACGTCCCTCGTACGAATGTGACGAATTGGTGTCGTTTCTAGATCTCTGTCGTGAAGCTTTCGAAGGATCGATGAGATACAGAGCTGCGCGTGTTACCCAATGTCGTTGAGCCGACGCGCAAATTCAGCCTCGACACAGGGGCTCTCTCGGACGGCCTCGAATCTCTTGTGCCGGAGTGTCTGTTCGGCTCACTGCCTGAGACGAGCAAGAGGCCCAGTCAAGGCACGCCGATAAAAACCTCGTAGGGCCATATCCAAAGGACCCCGTCTGAGTCCGGTGGGATGAAATGAATTTGAAGCCCGATCGATCCAGTAATCGACGCCAGAGAAAAGCCTTAACCTCGGGCCAACGCATGCTGATCATCTCCGGACTCATTGTCTTGGCAAGCGCGGGTTGGGATGGCTCCGCATTGGCTCAACAAGATCTCGGAGACGTGTTCGGAAACGTTGGAAGCACCGCTCTAGAGACCAGCCCCGAAGACGAACTCGCCGCTGACCTTCAGCCCGACGAAGGCACGCTGACCGGCCAGGTCATCAATGCGGAAACCGGCGTTCCGGTCTCCAACGCGACAGTCATCCTGATCTGGCCAGATCCGGCTGATGGAAGCGAGGCAAGACAGGAAGTCCATCTCACTGGCTCGGGAGGCGAGTTCCGATTCCCCAGAGTCCCCGCCGGGACCTATCGACTGAACTTCATCAAATCGGGATATCGGGTCGCCGAGCTCAAGAGCTTCAAGGTGATCGCGGGACAGGTCAACGTCGCGGACTTTCCTCTTCCCCCCAAAACCGCAGCCACGGCGGGCGACGTCATGAACCTCGAAGCGTTTGTGGTGGAAGCCGCAATCGTTGGGGACATGATGCAGGGTCTTGAGCTGCGGATGGACTCTGATGCGATGGTGGACGTCATGGGGGCCGAGGATCTTTCCAAGTACGCCGCCAGTGATGTGGCGGATGCCCTTAAGCGTGTGGCGGGGGTCAACGTTGTGGAGGGACGCTTCGCCGTCATTCGAGGATTAGACGATCGCTACTCCTCGACTCTCTTTAACCAGGCGCCCATTCCCAGCTCTGACCCGCTTCGGCAGTCAGTCCAACTGGACCTTTTTCCATCGGACATCGTGTCCGGAATTGTCGTGGCCAAAACGTTCGAAGCCCCGACGCCGGGCAACTCAGGGGCCGGCTCAATCGACATCAATACCATGAGCTATCCCGATGATTTCACGCTCAGACTGAGTGGCGGATCCGGATTCAACGAGAATGCGCTTCAGGAGTTTCTTCTCTACCAGCCTCGTTCCTTTGCCGGCGTTCAGGCCACGGGAGAAGATATCGTCGAATCGGATGTCAACGTGTCACTCGGAGGCAAAACAAGTCTTTGGAATCGAGAACTCCGCTACAAGGCGGTCTTTGCTCGAGAGGTCGACTTTGTGTCCGGCCTTGGATACATCGAAGGCTTGGAGCCCCGGCCAGCCTTCACCCGGCGCCGAGGAAGCCAAGTGCAAGTTCGGGAAACCGGAGACCTCGCCCTTGGGTTGCTCACGCTGAGCGATGGTCGATTCGACCTCGTCCAAAGCGAGAAGAGCGAGCAGTACACCTACTACGGGGCACTCGGGATTGACCTAGACGAGGGTGGGAAACACCGCGTAGATCTGACGGCATTCCATACATCCAAAAATATTGAAGACGTGCAGTCACGAACAAACGGTTACATCCCCGGCTTCGACTACGACTACTTTCGAGGCACTTTCGATAACAGCCCCTACATCTCCCGTTTCGCCAACAACCTCTACTTTCGAAGCCAAGACTTCCGATTCTTACAGGACTGGAACGCCGTTTCCACGGTGAACAGCCCCTTGAATCGCTACCGGAGCGAGCCCAATCGGCCCGAGTTGGGGCCCCTCTCTTATGCGCCGATCGAACTCAGTCGCGCCATTACCCAGGATCGACAATTGACCGTTTTCCAACTCAACGGAGAGGACGATCTGGAAGATCTCCTTGAGGGACTCTCTTTCAAATGGGTAGCCAATTATGCGCGCTCCCAGCAAGAGGAGACCGCACTGGCGGCTCGATACTGGTGGGAGGCCCTGGATGCTGCGGCGGGGGCCGATGAAGTCAGCTTTTGTGGCCTCCCCCGCTCCTTCCCCGCCCAACCCTATGACTTTCCAACCGCGCCGGGACCCGGTGCCACCGAATGCCCGACCTCCAACGCCGAGGGCAACTGGCGCACGATCGGTCGAGACCTGACTTCGATCGCCAATCGAATCGACGAAAATCAGGGGTTTGGACGGGGGGACTTGACGTACGAATTCCCCATCGGGTCCAAGGTCGAAGCTAAAGCGGGAACGGGCTTCTGGTACGAAAATGCCACCCGCGACCTCACATTCAGTGAATATCTCTTGAGCAATCCGATCCCCGGGTCCCCTGGCGTCGTGAACGGGAGTTACGTCACGGGCGACACACCCGTCGAACTGGCAACAAACACCTTCCAAGCTTTCGACTTGGCGGGAGTTCGAGCGGACCCAGCCGAATCGAAGTTCTCGCGCGAAATCGCAGCGGGCTATTTCGATCTAAAGATGACTTTTTTGGATGACCTCGACATCATTGGCGGTGTTCGCCTTGAACAAATCAAGATCATTGCAGATAACCGACCCTTCACGGGCGCTTGCTTGCCGCGGGGAAGCGGGATCGCTGAGCCCGATCCAACCAAGACGGGCAACTGCCCGGACCCGACCGCACTGCCGGCCATTTTTCCAGGGCGGTACGTTTACCTCGACCGACAAGACAACCCGCAGAACCCGTACTTTCGCGAAGACCGCTCCTATCTTGTGGACGGAATCTTTCACGATCAACTCCTCAATATTGATCTTGCGATCCCGCAAACCCCCTACCCACCCGGACCTGGGTGCGATGGTCCTGAAGATTGTCTCTTTTACGACGTTCTGAACCGAGACATGGTCCTTTCGGGGCTGCGAGGCGAAATCGACGAGCTGAAAGTGCTCCCGATGGCTTCGCTCGCTTACCGCCCCGTCGAGGGAATTACGCTTCGCGCGGCCTATTCTGAAACGGTTTCCCGGCCTTCATTCCGAGAGTTGGCCTACTACGCGAGTATCGTTCCGGGCATTCCCGATCGCATTTTGGGGAACCCCCAACTCGACCTCTCCGAAGTGCAGAGTGTCGATACCCGGTTCGAGTACTTCTGGGGAGATGTCGGGGATCTCTTCGCCGTCGGATTCTTTTACAAGTCAATTGAAAACCCGATCGAACTGATTGTCCTGAAAGATCCATCGATCCGCGGACAGCCGCTGCTTGAGGGACCGTTTCGCGTGTACCGAAACAACGAGAATTCTGCCCAGTTGCTGGGCGCAGAAATCGAGGGCAGGATCACGCTCGATATCGTTGAAAAAACAGGAGCGGATCTTCCATTCCTCGCCTTCTTCAGTCTTGGCGGTAACTTCACGTACATCGACGCGAAAGTGGCCCGCTCAGCGTTTGAAATCCAGCAACCCGCTCGCTATTTCGAGGCCACTGAAGAGGATATCGAGAATGGAAATGTTCGATTCACCCAGCTCTCGAGCAATCGCCGCCTCTTCAACCAGCCCGAGTGGACCGCAAACGCGAACATTACATTTGATCAACCCAACTGGGGCACAACCGCCACGCTCTCGGTTTTCGCCATTAGCGATATTTTGAATGCCGCAGGCTTTGCTGAAACCGACGGCGGAGGCCAACCCGAGGCCTATACCCTGGATGAGTTCACGGACAGTTACTACCAGCTGGATTTGGTTTTTGGTCAAAATTTTGAGATCCCCCGAACGCCGGGAATTTTCACACTTCGCGCCTCCCTGAAAAATCTGACCGATACAGTGCGGGGCTTCATCTACGACAAGAAAGCCACCAGCCAAGTCTATCGAGAGCGACAATTCACCGTCGGCCGAGACTACTCCTTCGCCCTGCAGTACCAAGTCACTTTCTAGTTCCCCGAATCCATACGAGGAGTCGAATCGATGAGAAGACTCAGGATCGCTCACATGCTTTGGCCGATCGCCGTCACCGTAGCCCTCACGGGCGCGATGGCCTGCGGGACACCGGTGCGGGTTACCACCAAAATGACGCCAGGTGTCAACCTGTCGCAATACTCAACGTATGCAATCGTTCCGCCGCCCGAAGCCAACAACGCGGTTCGAGAAGTGCTCGAGAGGGAGGTTGCTGACGAATTCAACCGCCACGGATATCGAGAGGTGCCTCTCGGCAAAAGCGAGCTTTTGGTGGTCATCCAGGCCAAGACCCACACCAGCCAAAGGCACGTTTTCGCAGACTCCCCCGGTGGCGGCTGCTGTGTCTTGCAGGACTACGTATCGGGCACGCTCCAGATCGAATTATTCGACCCGAGCAGCGGCAATCGACTCTGGCGAGGTGTCGGTCAAATTGACTTGCATTCGGCTCGTGAGAAAGACGTCGATGCCGCAACCTCAAGAGCGGCGGAGGCTGTTCTGAAAAAATTTCCCAACCAGTCGGCGACGCCTTGAAGATTGTTCACTCTTAGCGAGGTTGACTGAGCTGAGCCGCCTGGACTCGAGCCAAGTAGCGCTCGATTCTCGGTTCCTTCTGAATCCGAAGGGCACGCTGCAAAAGGGCTGCAGCCTCATCGTACTGCTTAGCGGCCACACGGAACTGCGCATGCTTAATCAGGGCCGCGTATTCCGTCGAGTCCACATTCTGCGCCCGTTCGATCAGCATGAAGGCTCGCGCTGAGTCTCCCTGGTCGTTGTAATAGGCGGCCAACTCAATCAGCGCGTCGCCTCGGGTACCGTCTCGCTCAACGATCGAGGTTAAGAGCTTCGCAGCTTCTTTTTCGCGACCTTGACCTCGCGCGATCTTTGCCTGCAGGGTCAAAATTTCGAGCTGTTGGTCAGGTGTCAGGGAATCGCCATACTTTTTCTCGATCGTGCCGAGCAAAGAACGCGCTTCGGGGTAGGATCGGGTTCTCTCCAATAACTCAGCGGCCCGGAACCCCGTTTCGAAATTCGTTCCGCCTTGATCTTGAGCGACGACTTCCGCATAAGCACTTTCTGCGAGACCCGGAATCCCCTCGTTCATGTAGATGTTGCCCAACAATTCGAGCGTGCTGAGATCTGCCTCTCCCATGATCCGTAAAGCCTCAAGGTTCACTGCGGCGGCTCGAGGCTGACCAAGCCCCAAATAAGCGTTGGCTTGGCCTTTCCACGCCATGGCGTCGGCCGGGTCTGCCTCAATCAGCGCACCAAAATGGGCCACGGCTTCCTCGTTTTTTTCCATCGCTTGAAGGGAGCGAGCCAAGCCGAGCTTCCAGTCACGTGAGTCTGGCTCCAAAAGGACCGCCGTTCGGTAGGCCTCTTCGGCAGGCAAGTAATTTTCCAGGTTCAAATAGCAGTAGCCGATCAATCCATAGGTTCGACCATCCCGATCCCCCAGCGCGACTGCCTTGGTGAGGTGTTGCAGGGCGCCCGAATAGTCATTGGTCTGGAGGATGAGCAAGCCCGCGTTCTTATGCGCCCGCTGAAAGTCCGGGAACTTCTCCAAGGCCTTCTGATACGCCTCGCTGGCCTCGGCGAGGTCTCCGTTCTGAAAGTGAAGATTTCCGAGGATATAATCCAGCGAAGCACTGCTGTCCGGCGACACTTGGGCCCCGAGCATTGTGGCCGCAGCTTTCGGATTGGCCTGCATGAGATCAATGACCTCACGGAGCAATTCCAGTTCATCAGTCTTAATCTGCGGCTCCACATCGGAAAGAAAGCCGTAACTCCCCAAGAACCGAGCACGCCATTCAGGATCCTCGAGGACGCTCCGGCCATCGAGGCCCGTGAAGTTCGCCGGCGCTCCCTGGGCGGTCTCCAAACCCAAAAGGGTCAAAGCACAGACCGCCAGCACCATCATTGTGAGAATTCGAGTCATAAAAAATAACCGTCCAAGCAAAGCGATTCGCTCTAGTTGATTTTGATCGGAATGGGCAGCTTGGCTTGGGCCTTTACCGGACGACCCTCTTTGGTCGGCGCGGTAAAGTTCCAATCAGCGACCTGAGCCAATACCACATCATTGAATTCCGGAAGATTGGACTTTTCGAGCTCAACGTTTAGGACCTCTCCTGTTTCGCTGAGTTGAAGCAAGATCACAATTGTCCCGCTAGCTTTTTTTCGTTTGAGGCGCCGCGGAAACTTGAGCTGTGTGCCAGAGGCCGGCCGGGGCATCTGATCGAGTTCGGAAAAATCGACGAAGTCTTCCGTTCCGAGCGATGCGGCCGAGGTATTGATCAGCGGCATCGAAAACTCACCGACCAGGGATCCACCTGTTCCGGGGTTCAGGGCCAGATCGAGTTGCGCGAGGGACAACTCGGGCGGTGCCTCGTCGAGTTCAGGAGGCGGCTCTTCTTCTTCCGGAGGCGGCAGTTCTTCTTCCTCCATCTCCGCAATATCCGGAGCTGTGAACGCCATCACCATTTCGTCGATGGAAGAATCTGGCACGGCCACTTCGCCAATCATCTGCGCCAGCGCCATCAATACGAACAGGACCAGAGCAAAGCTGGCTCCGAGAAAAATACTCAGGGGCAGTTCACGGCGTGGCGTCGGAATCTTGAAGGTTTCGCTGTTATTCGGCATCAAGGGGTCTGATCTTAGTCGTTTCGCGTCGAGACACTGATTTTCTTGGCGCCCGAATTTTTGACCTCGCTCCAGACGTCTGAGAAAACACCATGATCCGCTCTTGAGTCGGCTTGGATAATCACCGGGAGCTGATCCTTGTAGAGCAACTGGCGAACTCGGGCCCCGAGTCCGCCTATTCCTAACTCTTTGCCGCCATAAACAATTTTATTATCGGCGGAAATCGCAATGATGATGCTGTTCTTTTCAAGCTTTGCGTCAACGGTTGCATCGGGTTTGAAAACATCGATTCCAGGCTCTTCGACAAAAACCGTCGTCACGATGAAAAAAATGAGGAGGATGAAAATGCAATCGATCATCGGCGACAGGTTGATCTCCGTCGCAACGTCCGGCTCATTCATAATGCTTCTGCGTGACATCGAAGCTTTCTCATTTTCTTATCCATGTAGGGAAGGGCTCTAGTTGATCGTATTAAAACTCAGCATCTGTGCGCCGCCGCGCCGCGCAGCATCCCAGACCGCGACAAATGTCGCGTGCCGCGCCTTTTCATGAGCCCGGATCACCACAGGGGTATCTGGGTCAGCCATATCCATCTTGACTCTGTTGACAACATCAGCGAGGGGAATTTCTTTTTCCCCATATAGAATTTTGTCCTGAGCTGTGATTTCGAAAGTCACATTCACGGAGTCTTCAAGCATGGAAGAGGATGCCGATGCGTCGGGCTTTGCAACCTGCAAACCCTTCTCTTCAACGAAGACAGTCGTCACGATGAAAAAAATCAGCAGGATGAAGATGCAATCGATCATCGGAGATAGATTGATCTCCGTTTCCTCCTCCTCATCGAATATGCGGCGGTCTCGTGACATCAAATCGGCCTTTGTCCGAACTCAGCGAGGTGTTGAAGAAGTGGTTTCACTCGAATTTCAAATAGGAAAGCGTGAGGCTTTCGAGTCTTGCCAGACGCGCTTCAAGACCCTGTTTTTGACGTTGAATCATCATCACAACAAAGAGCCCCGGAAGCGCGATAGTGAGGCCCGTTTGCGTCGTGATCAAGGCTTCGGAGATTCCGGAGGCGACCACTCCAGCTGTCTCTGTCCCGCCGCTCGTCGCGATCCCCATAAAGGTTTGGAGCATTCCCATCACGGTTCCAAGAAGACCCATCAGGGGTGCGGCGGCGACCAGAGTGCCCAGAAAGCGCGTTCGACGATCGATCAGGTCTACAAAAGCCAGTCGGATTTCGTCAAAGCGGGTTCGAACTTGCTTTGCTGACGAAACATCAGATTGTGAGTAACGGATGATCTCGGCCACGCGGCCTTCGGCTTTTCGAGGCGCTCTCACCCAATCCCACCACTGAAGCTCGTTTTTTTTGTTTAAGTCGGTCCGGCGGACATACATCACCAGCTGAAAAGCCTGTGCGTAGAGCAAAACCGCAAGGCCAAATAGCCCAAGCATGACCCAGCCACCACTCATCCAGATTTTCCAAATTTCAGACATCAGGACTCGCTCGATGAGAGTGTTCGGACTGGGGATCGGCCTCGCGGTGACGGAGGGCCGAAACACCGTTCACAAACGCTACGGAAAGCTGCTCCAACAAACCCAGTTTTTGTTTGGCCATTCTTGAAAGCGCACCATGGAGAATCAATGTTGGGATCGCCACAATCAGTCCGAGAGCTGTGGTGACCAACGCTTCGGAAATTCCTGAAGAGAGGCTTTTCGCATCACCTGTTCCGAAAATCGTAATGAGCTGAAAAGTTTTGATCATTCCGATGACGGTTCCCAGGAGTCCGAGTAGCGGCGCAGCAGCGGCGCTAATCGCTAAGAACGGCAGATAGCGTTCCAAGATTGGTCGAACGGCCAGAATTTTTTCAAAGAGCATTTCCTCCAAAACGCCGCGCTTTTCGTCTGCGTGCTGTACGCCGGTTTCCAGCATCTGGCCGGCGACACCGTGAACTTGGGCCGCCTTTTTGAGCGCACCGTCTCGACTCCCCGAAGCCAGCTCATTGAGGATCTCATCGACTTGCTGAGGCTGTGCCACCTCAAAACTCACGATTTCACGAGCCTTGAACACTGTGAGGATCAGAGCGGCGAGACCGAGGCCGCAAATCACGTAACCGACGACACCTCCATCATCTATGTATTGCAGCAGGGACTTCGAAGCCTTTTCCTTTTTGATCGCTTTCCCAAGGGTGGCGTCAAAGGGAAGGGGGCCTTCACCACTTTGGGCAACCGCTTGAATTTCCTCAGAGGCGTCGCCTGGCAACGCCACCACGACGGGGTCGGCTGCATTCAGCCGGTTTTCGATCAGGCCCGCCACCGTCCCATCCTGATTCGAGTAGTAGACTGTGGGGCCAACGGACACGAAGGTCCCCTCAGTCAAAACGCCGTCTGGCGAAAGCGCCGAGCCGGCGAAAACCTGCCCGCCCAGTTGCTCTTCCAATCTTGCTATGGCCGCCGTGACGACGGCCAGCTGCAGGGTCCGCTTGGCCTCCGCATCGAGGTTGGCGTTTTTATCCGCCAACTTGGCCGCAGAGGTTTGCGCCTCGTATTGTGGGAGCTCGCTGATATTGAGCCGGCCTTCGAAGTCCCGGACAAACTCATCTAGGCGACTCTTGACAAAATCTTCTTGAGCATCGAGTGACTCAACCTGTTGCCGCAGCGATGTCAGATCAATCGTTCGGCTGTCGCGAACCTTCAGGAGCCGACGGTGAGTTTGCTCAAGCGTGACGACATCATTTTCGAGACGGCTTACTTGGCGAGAGAGGGGAATCTTTTCTTTCGCAATTTGCTTTCGCTTCGCCGCGAGTTCGGACAGCGAGCTTTGCAACTTCTGATCGAGATCCGCCTGGGCTTTCTCAAAAGATTCTGCGTGGGTCGACGAGGCCATCGCCACCACCCAGAATGTCGCCCAAATCATTGGAAAGAGACATCGGATCATTGATTGGCTCCGTTCATCGCTGCGCACAGGACTGCCTATTCGATCTCAACAGGCAGGTCGACGAATTCAATTTCGTCCACGTTACCTTCGTAAATATCAAGTAGTTGCTGCGCGTCTCCAGCGAAGCTCTCGTCTTCGACGAAGACCCAGCCATTGGGTCCCGGCCGGCCCCAGCCAGCTGTCTCGCCTTGAGCGTCCACATAGAAGGCTTGCCCCAAGCCCCAGTAAAGCGTGCGGATTGCCACCTTCTGATCTCCGCGAACGGCGCGGGTTTCCCCCACAAAGGTGGCTGTCCCATTCCACTTTTCGGTCTGAGCCAGTACGCCCAGGACATTCATCAAACGCTGACCGAGCTTCTGGTTGCTCTGCTCTGGGTCCTCTGGGATTTGCACCAAAAGAGGTTCTAGTTTTTTCTGAAGAGGCTCCGGTAGTTGGACCGCAAGGCGAAGAATCTCTTCCTCCATGCCTCGAATTTCTTGTTGCAACGCCTGGGCGGATTGAAGGGAGGCGCCCCGAGCCAGCAGCAGGTCGCGGCGCTCCTCGTCGGCGGATGAGCTTGAGGCTTCAAGCTCGGCAACCTCCACGACAAGCGCCTCCTTTTGTTGACGCAAAAGGTTGCGCGTGGCGATGAGATCCTCTCGCTCCACGGCCCAATCGGACTCCTCTTTAGAAATCAGCTGCCGCGTCTCGATCCATTTCTCGGTCTTGGTTCGAAAGGCCGCCGCGCTCTGGGCTTCGGCCAAATGGATCGTCATCTGAGAAACTGGGCAGAACGAGAGGAGCGTGGCGGAGAGAGCCATCGATGCGACCCGGGCGACGTTGATCGTGGAATTCATTTTTAGGTCCTACTCGCATACGGCGAGCACCGAACACGAAGTCAGAGAGGGCCTGCGGGATCTTCTTTCTCGCCCGGGAGGGTGCCCGGGTGTAGCCACTTGATCCATAACGATTGGATGACGGTTCCGTGGAGAATTAGGTCACCCCCGCCTCAGGACTGCCCCGAATCTGCTTCGGCGAAATCGCCCGCGTGTTGATGGACGGGCGTGTGTCGAGATGGATCGTTGCCAATTCGTCAAAAGACCCTCCAAAACACCCGATTTGCCTTAGGAAATCGCCCACGGGCCATTTGGCAACGCCGTGGGGCGAGCTGAGGGGTCTTGCAAGCGAGTGTTCCACGAATCCTCACGGTCTTGTCACCTGATCGTGGCGAACGGCTGCGAGGATGTGAAGTCGAGTTGGAGAAGGCTGTGGCGATGAGAATAGATGACCCGATGCGAGTGCTGATCGTAGACGGTAGTGATGCCGCTCTGGCAGAGACCAGGAACGCGCTGGGGTCGATATCCCTGGAAATCGTCGAGGCCAAGTCTGCCACTCAGGCCCGCGACATGATCAAGCGTCAACGACCCCATCTCGTGATCGCCGAAGTTAGGCTCCCCGACGCCTCGGGCTTCGCTCTCTGCCGAAGCGTTCGGGAAGAAGGGCCGCAACAAAATTTGCCTGTCATTCTGATCAGCGAATGGACGACGGAGATCGATCGTGTTCTCGCACTGGAATGCGGGGCCGACGACTTTCTAGGACGTCCCTTCTTCGGGCGAGAGCTCAACTCAAGAGTTTCAGCGGTTCTGAGGCGACGTCCGGACCTTGATCGGGTCCCAGACCCACAACAGCCCCGTATCTCGAGCTTCGCGGGCCAAACTCAGGCGGGCATGCGAGAGGTCAGGCTGGCCGGGAAGCGATTGGAGTTGACCCCGAAGGAGAATGCGATCTTGGTTCACTTGGCGGCCTGCCAGGGTGGTGTTCGATCTCGTCAACAACTCATTGCGACCATCTGGGGTGATCGACAGCCGCCCTCCGATCGGTGCATTGACAGCCACATCAAATCCCTGCGGCGAAAGCTCGGCCAGGCCGGTGATGCCGTCGAAACGGTCCGCGGAGTGGGATATCGGTTTTCACCCCATCAGGACCTCGTTCTCCGCTGATCAGGCGATTGGCATGACCCCTTGGGGAGTGGCGCAATCCGCGCAACAGGGCACTCTTCCGACCCCATGGCGCTTACCTGCGGAATCGTCGGCCTTCCGAACGTCGGAAAGAGCACGCTCTTTAATGCCCTGACTACGGCGGGCATTCAGGCGGAGAACTATCCGTTCTGCACCATTGAGCCGAATACCGGTGTCGTGACGGTGCCCGACCGCAGGCTGGCTCAACTCGATGCCATCGTGCACAGCGCCCAGGTCATTCCGACAACCGTCGAATTCGTCGACATCGCGGGGCTCGTTAAAGGAGCCAGTCAGGGGGAAGGCCTCGGCAACCGTTTTCTCGCCAACATCCGAGAGACCCATGCGATCGTCCACGTGGTTCGATGTTTCGATGACGAAAATGTGGTTCACGTGGATGGGTCACCGGACCCCGTCCGCGATATCGACACCATCGAACTTGAGCTCGGTCTTGCGGACCTCGAAACCCTAGAGAAACGCATCGACCGAGCCACCCGAACCGCCAAAAGTGGAGACAAGGCGGCCAAAGAGGAGGTGGTGTTCTTCACGGCCCTGCAGGAACACATTTCCGGTGGGCAAGCCGCGCGACATTTCGAGGTCCCCGAGGCCATGGCGATCGCCTATCGGGACTGCCATCTGCTGACCGCCAAACCCGTTCTCTATGTCGCCAACGTCGATGACGCTTCCCTTGCGGAAGGCAACGACTACAGCCTGGCTTTGGAAGATCATGCAAAAGCGCAGGGGGCTGAAGCCGTTCGAATTTGTGGTCAGGTCGAAGCGGAGCTGTCTGAACTCGAGGAAGCGGAAAGGTTGGAATTCCTGGCGGACCTGGGCGTCGAAGAGCCGGGACTCGACCGCCTGATCCGGGCCGCATACCGACTGTTGGAATTGATCACCTTCTTCACAGCCGGGGAAAAAGAGGTCCGGGCTTGGACGGTCCGCCGCGGCGCCGCGGCCCCTGTCGCCGCTGGTGAAATCCACTCGGACTTCGAAAAACATTTCATCCGCGCCGAGGTCATTCCCTTTAAGACTTACCTTGAAGTCGAAGGTGAGGCGGGCGCGAAGGCCAAGGGATTAATGCAGGTCGAAGGCAAGGACTACGTGATGCAGGACGGGGACGTCGTGCACTTTCGCGTAGGCGTATAGGGAGTCTCCGTGGCCGGAAATCGTGGCGAGCTGTTGAACCCTGAAGAAGTTTTGGCTCGCTACACCCGCGGTCCAGATACGGGTGTCTTTACCGATGGCTCCTGTGACCCGAACCCCGGGCCGGGGGGCTGGGGCTTTGTGTGGGTGGATGCAGGCCAGATCGTCGAAGAAAGACATGGCGCCGACCCCTCCACGACCAATAACCGGATGGAACTCTCTGCCCTCATCGAGGCGTACGACTTCTTGCCGGTGGAGGCCGAAGTCACGGTCTACTCGGACAGCCAGCTCTGCGTCAACACGGTCAATCAGTGGGCGGCGGGCTGGGAAAAGCGCGGCTGGAAACGGAAGAGCGGACCCATCAAGAACCTCGATTTGGTCCAACGTCTCTATGCGCTCAGTCAAGAACGCCCTCGGGTTCAACTCGAATGGATCCGAGCCCACGATGGATCGCGCTGGAACGAGTACGCGGATGCGCTCGCATCCAGCTACCAGCGTTAAACGGTCCGCCTGCGCTGGAATCTCAAGCCGTCTTCTGATCAGCCGGAATCCGTTCAAAGAAAAGCTTCTGGTCGACGGATTCCCGGGGCGGACGGCCGTATCGGCCCTCGGGCCAACCGATCGGGATCAAGGCCGAGCTTGGCGTCTTCTCTGAAAGGCCCAAATACGCGTCGATTTCCGCTCCAAAGGTCCGGTGTACGGTGGTGAGAGACGCCCCCAAGCCCACAGCCCGGCACGCCAATAAGATATTCTGGATGGCCGGGAACAACGCTTGACTCTGTTCGGCCCCTCGCCGGGTCCAACCCGCCACGAAGAGGTGAACGGGAGCCTCATGAAGATGCTCGGCGAGATGAAGCGCTCCCCGCATATTGCGTAGGGTGGCCGCCGGGAAATCGGGATTCGCCTCGGCCTGCTCAAAAGCCGGCGCAATGTACTCTCGAAAGGCTTTCAAGTAACGCTCGGCAATCCATGCTCGGCGATCGGGCTCGGTGACGGCCACGAAAATCCACGGCTGCCGGTTGCCACCACTGGGCGCGAAGGTCCCGGCTTCGCACACTTTTCGAATCAAACCGTGCGGAACCGGATCGGGCCGAAGCCTGCGAATCGCCCGAGCGGTGCGAAGGCCCTCAAGAAGCGGAACCGCTTCGCCCATCTCGTCGATCTCTTGCTGGGTCACCTCCCCCTTCATCGGGCACTGCTCTTTTTTTTGGCCTTCTTGGCGGCTTTCTTTTTGGCGGAGGTTTTCTTCGCCGCCTTGGGGCGCGCCTTTTGCCCGGCTTTCGATCCGGCTTCCGCTTTTGCTAGGGCGGCACGCCGGGCAGCAGTATTCCGGGGCGGCGCTTCCCGGGGAGGCTGCTTTTCGGGCCGGGCACCCGGACGCAGCACGGTCCGCCCCATCTTGAGTACGCGGTCAAAATCTCGCCGAGTCACGGGCACCACGGAAATGCGTCCCCGCTTAATCAACGCCATCTCGGCCAGCGCGGGTTCGGCTTTGATCGCCGCGAGGGTGACCGGCTCCTCCACTCTTTGGACCGGAGCAAAATCGACAACCACCCAGGCGTCTTCATCGGTCGTTGGGTCGGGATAAGCCTCTCCCACAACCTTTGCGACCCCGACGACTTCCTTACCCTCGTTCGAGTGGTAATAGAGCGCCAGGTCTCCGAGCTTCATGGCGCGCAGGTTATTTCGCGCCTCATAGTTCCGGACGCCGTCCCAATAGGTCTGTCCATCGTCAATCAGTTGGTCCCAAGAATATTTGAAGGGTTCCGACTTCACGAGCCAATAGGAACGGGCCATCCATGCCTCCGCGAACGGTCATGATTCAACCCCAACGAACCATCGAACCGTGTCTAAGAAAAACGAGTCAGCCGAGACCATACTCGGCTTGAAGTTCCTTCAGGGGACGCTCGAAGTGCTCTTCCCAACGAACGGCGATCAAGGGGGCCGCAGCCCGGCCCCGCGCCCAGCCGTCGGTGATCGCGTCCATCAAAATCGGGAGAAGTTGTGGCTTGTAGAGTGCCGCCTGAAGGGGACGCGTGCCGATAATCATGGCCGGGTAGGGGGCCGGAAACTGAGCCACGGTAAAACTCACGACCCGCACTTCACCGAGCGGCGTCGTGTCATACCCCGTCAGCACGTGAAACAGATCATGCAGCTGAAAACCGCGAGCCGCGAGATAGCCCACGTCCGCCCCCCGCTTTTCGTGGGCCTCAATAAAAGCCGACTCCCGCAGCAGAGCCGGATCGAGTTCATTTTCAATGAAGTATCTCGCGAAGGCGTAGCCCAGGGAATCCTCGGGGAGGGTTTCGAGTTCTCCTACATTCGGGGTGTCCGCCAAATACCGGTCCGTCAACAACTCTTGGGCCACAGGATGCCCGAGGACCAAGTCGTCGTAGCCCTGCATGGCCTCCCGGTCGCCAATCTCCATGAACAAATGAGCAAAGGCCACGGTTGCCCGATAGTCCCAATCCGCGAGGGTTTCGCGAAGACCGTCGAGCATTTCCGGGGAAAGGTCGGGAGATCTCATCCTACACTCCTTTGTTAGACTGAAGAAGACCCAGCAGTGCGTTCAAAGTCACCGCCGGTCTGCGGGCATCCGGACTTCCATCACGTGGCGCGCGATGAAGGCCACCAAAGACCGCGGAGCCAAACGGGCGGGGACCACCGCTCGAAGCCAATTCCACCATCCGGAAATCACGGTCGGCTGCTGGCCCAAAGCCGTCAGCGCCACTTCGACAACTGCCTCGGGTGATTCGCCTCCATGTTGAATCTCGCCAGCCACCTCTTGAAATTCGGTCGCCGTGGTGCCGGGTTCGAGAACCAGAACATCGACACCCGTTCCGCGGGTCTCGACGTACAGCGCCTCGGCAAGCAGCGAATCGAATCCCTTGGTTGCACTGTAGAGCCCGTGGAGGGGCAGCGGCTGCCGGCCCGCGACGGAGCCGGTGAACACGATGGCCCCGCGATGTCGATGAAGCATGCTGGGCAATAGCCGATGTGTCAGAACACTGGGCGCCAGGCAGTTCAGGTTGACCATACCTTTTAATCGTTCAGCTTCGACTTTCTCA
>NHEP01000125.1 GCA_002171515.1 bacterium TMED88
GATCTCTCCTTGTTAGAAAAGGTTGGAGATCCACTTTCTCAAGTTAAGATTGCTCCATACCTGGTTAGGTCCAACTAGGGCTCTCTGTTACTTGTAATCAGTACGATGTCTTCAATTCTCGCTATTCATTCATTTCGGGGCGGTACTGGTAAGTCAAATCTATCTGCCAATCTTGCTACTTGTCTTGGCCTTTTAGGTAAGAAAGTTGCAATTTTTGATACCGATTTGGCCTCTCCAGGTGTTCATGTTTTGTTCGGTTTCGAAGCTGATGCTTCCGCAAAATACCTGAATGATCATTTGCAGGAAGGAGTGCCGATTCGTCAATGTGCCCATGATGTCACTCCTCAGCAGGTCCGTCATGCGTCTGGAAAAATCCTTTTGCTTCCAGGCTCAATGGAGAGCGATCGAATTGCCAAGCTTTTGCGTGAAGGCTATGAGGTTGAGATGCTCAATGATGCAATGTTTACCCTCGCTGACGAATTAAAGCTCGATTTTGTCCTTGTTGATACACATCCAGGAATCAATGAGGAAACTTTACTCTCAACAGCAATTGCGGACTCACTGTTGATGGTGATGCGCCCTGATTCTCAGGACTATCTAGGTACAGCGGTGGCTATTGAGGTGGCTGAGCGTTTGGATGCTGCCGATATTCGCCTTGTGGTTAATAAGCTTCCCAATCATTTTGATAAGGAATCGGTTCGTGATCGGGTCGCTTCAAGTTATGGTGTTCCCCTCGGAGCATTACTCCCTCTGAGTGATGATCTGCTCACCTTGGCCAGTTCAGGTTTGGCCGTACTTGAGTATCCCCACCACCCATGGAGCGACGGTGTTCGCGCTTTGTCAGAACAACTCATTGCTGACCTATCTGAGAGATGACTTCATCTTTAGGCTTTGATCCTTTAACACTTCCTAATTCACCCTTGACCATGAGTTTGCTGGTGGGATTGGAGTCTTCTTCTCTTCGTAAACTTCTCAAGAACGGTTTGCGTCGTGGGATGACTGAAGAACAGGTCAGAGCATTCTTTTTGGAGACTTGGCTTCTGGACCTTGAGTCATCCGAAGCTGTTCAGCTTTTTGGGGTACTCGAGACACGCGGCTGGTTGACTCAGTCGGCTGAGACTGGTCTTTGGAAGACCCACCTTGGTTCATCGAAATCATTCTGATTCCAACAATGCAACTTTTTAATAGCTGGTACGCAATTGCATTCTCTTCCGAGGTCGAGCAGAACAAGCCAACGTCTGCAGTCATTCATGGCCAACGGCTTGCTTTGTGGCGCACCTCCAACGGAGACGTGATTGCGACCCAAGATCGATGTCCCCATAAAGGTGCCTCCCTTAGTTCTGGGACAGTTGACTGCGATCGACTGATTTGTGGTTATCACGGTTGGCGTTTTAAAGCCGATGGCCATTGTGATCTGATCCCTGCCCAAACGTCCACGGGCTCGTTGCCAAGGCGCGCGCAGTTGCATCAGCTCCCATGCCAGGAATCGCAAGGATTTGTATGGGTTTGGTGGTCCAAAGAGGGACTGACGCTGCCAGGTGATGCGGAACCCTCACCTCTTCCCGATGTTGGCCCCCTGCCCACTGCCGGAGACAGTGGTTGGAGAGTTCTGGAAGGCCAAGTGGACTGGAAAGCTCACTATTTGCGAGTGCTTGAGGCGTTCAGTGATCTCACGCATGCCCCCTTTGTGCATAGCGGTAGTTTTGGTGCGATGGCACCCGATCAGCTGTTGCCTGAGGAGCACTGGAGCACAGAAGAATCTGTTTATGAGCGTGTATTGGCACCTAGAGATAAAAAGTATCGGGCCGATCAAGGGCGAGGCCTACGCTCTTGGTTTAACCTTGATTCCAGCGCTAAGCGTGAAGAAAGTGATGATGGAGGTGTTCAACATATTCAATTGTGGTTGGCCAATATTTCTCTGGTGCGTGTTGTATTTGGTGATTTTCAGATTTCATTGCTCACCGCACATGTTCCCATCGCTGAGGGACTCACCCGCAATTTATGGCGGCACTATCGCTCTTTTCTTAAAACCCCTTTAGCGGATGGTAATGCGCGTGGTCGGGTTGACCGTTTTATGGCTGAAGATCAGCGGATGGTAGAAACCCTTGTGCCTGTGACCCCTGACCTTGATGGGCGTGGCGATCTTCTCTTAGGCAGTGATGTGTCAACCATCAACTTGCGCAAGCTGCTACGCGAAAAACGTTCGAAGGGACAGTTGGTTTAGCAGTCACAAACACCAGTTTGACTTTCACTATTCTTTTGATTGGATTGTTGGTATGGACTCACGTTTGATTCCTGTTGAGGCTCTTGATCATGTTGCTTTAACTGTGACTAACCCTGAAGCATCAATGGCTTGGTATCAGAAAATATTAGGTTTTCAGATTGCCTCCATGGAAGGTCTCAAGCAAGGACCTCCTTTTTTATTGAGGGCTGCTCCAGGCAATTATCTCAACCTTTTCCCTGCTGATACGTTAGAACCATCGAATTCTCCTGATCACAATACGTTGGCGATGCGCCATGTTGCGTTCCGAATCCCGTTTGACCGTATGGCTGATGTGGAAAACAAGTTGACTGAATTAGGTCAGAGTGTGATGGGTTTTGATTACGGTCCTAGATGTCGAGCTTTATTTATTCAGGATCCTGATGGCCATCAAATTGAGCTGATTGGCTATGCCGATGGTGTCTTCACAGCTTGATTAATCGGTCGTTTATTTGATACGACGAGAAGTGTCATTGCCACTAACACAATCACAGCCTGAGCTTGGAATGTGGCTTCATAGCCGATCTTTCCATAGAGCTGTCCGGACAGGAGTGGACCAAACAGGGAGGTGAGACTAATCACTGATTGTGTGATCCCTCCAAGGGCACCTTGTTGATTTTCGTTGACGCAAATAGACATCGACGACCGTAGTCCAGGGGTACTGAGGCCGACACCACCAGCAAACAGCAATTGTGTGATGTACAGCTCATAACCATGATTGATTCCTGATACTCCGAGCATTGCTGCTCCCACGAGTGTGAGACCAATCACCGAGAGTCGTTCCGCACGGAATCGTTTCAGCAGATTTGGAAGGAGGGCTCCTTGAACAATGATGGAAACCACTCCGACATAGACCAAGACCAGACCAGATGGCTGAGGGCCCCAATTAAATCGGTCTTTGGCCGCTAGAACGAAGATACCGTTAAAGGCGTTGAATCCTAAATAAAAGAGGAAGTACACACTGATCAAACGACGCAAAGCCGCCTGCCCCTGCCCCCATAGCAGGCTCCCACTGCTTTGGACGTCAACTTTGTTGTCGCTAACGGGGCGCGATTCCGTCAGACGAAGACGGATCAGCAACACATTTAATAAGCAAAATCCTGCTGCTACGAAAAAAGGTAGTTTTGGGTCAATGGCTCCAATCACTCCACCGACTCCTGGACCGATCACAAAGCCAATACCAAGCGATGCGCCTAGGGCTCCGAAGCTGACCGTTCGCTGCTTTAAGTCTGAAACACTATCTGCGACTACGGCCTGGGCTATGGCAAAGACGCCGGAGGAAGCACCGTTGAGACCCTGGAAAAGTAACAGCACCAGCAGGGACTGGGCCAATCCTGATCCAATTAAAGCGATTCCACTGATCGCCACCGTGATGGTGAGTATTTTTCGGCGTCCATGGCGATCTGACAACCTCCCAATAATCGGGGCTCCGATGAATTGGAGGCCTGAGTAGGCGGCGAGTACCCCTGTGACAGAGACCGGATTGAAGGAACCTGTGAGTTGATTGACCAGAAATGGCACAACTGGCAGCAGCAGTCCGAAGCTCGCTGCATCCACTGCCACGACGAGGCAGAGGGTAATCAATGCGTTTTTGTTCATGCTTAATTCCGCCCTGCGCTCATCAGCATGGAACTCAACCTCTCGATGAGAAGTGGATTCACTTGATCGGGGGCTTCATCGTGAGGGCAGTGACCTGCTCCAGTCACCGTTTGAAAGGTGTCCACACAGTCAAAACGTTGCCATCGCTCAGCTTCCTCAATGGGCTCCCATGGGTCTTTGCTTCCCCAAATGATTGAAACGGCTGTGGTTAATTCGCCGAGTAGATCGGGAGCAAGACGGTCATTGAAGAGGTTGATGAATCCACGGAAGGATTCACTGGCGCCTGCATCACTTGTGGGCCGATACAAAATGTCCACAAGCATGTCATCAAGATTGGAACCGGTGGGATAGGCTTGACCAAGGACTGTTCGAATCACCCCCCGTTTGGCGAGCGAGCGAAACAGGAGGTTCGTTAACCAGCGCTTGCGCACGAGTGTTTTCAGCAGGGGGCGTCCCAGCCGTCGCCCGAAGGGCTGTTCATTCACTCTTTTTTCATCAATCGCTCGTTGGGCACAGTCGATGAGGACAACACCGGATGCAGCTGTGCCTTCCTGTTCGAGTTCGCGTGCTGCTGCTAGTGCGACCACTGCTCCGATTGAATTCCCCACCAAGGCAACAGGTTGCTGGATGTGGCTCTTGATGAAAGCTGTGACCTGGCCAGCCCAAAAATCAATGCCATAGCGCACGCTGTCTTGCCCTGAAATGGCGAGTTCACCATCGAGGAGGGAGGGCGGTTTTGCGCTGTTGCCAAATCCAACAAGATCAATCGCCACCACATCGAAGTGCTCGGCTAGAGGTTTGAGGTTGTGGCGCCAATGTTCCTTGCAAGCTCCGAAGCCATGGATCAAAACAATCGTTGGTTTGTGGTTGGTTAGCCCTGGCGTCGCATAGCTCACACAGAGATTGTTCCAATCCCATGTTTTGAGCCAACTGTTTGGATAGCAGGTGGATGAATCGGTAAACATCATCTGGATCGTCCGTGAAAGAAGGAATGGAGCGGATTAGTGCGACAGGTTGTGTTTCGCCTCTTCTTCTTCCCAAGGATGAATGCGACCATCCTCAATCCCCCAAATGCGATCAGCATCTTTCAATAAACGCAGGTCGTGGGTGACTAATAGAACGGCGCTACTTCGCCTTCTGCAGAGATCGCCTAAGAGTTCCACAACATCCTGTCCTGATTTGCTGTCGAGGGAGGCCGTTGGTTCGTCGGCAAGAACGAGGTCGGGTTCCGGTGCCAGGGCGCGTGCGATGGCGACGCGTTGACGCTGACCACCGGATAGTTCGTCGGGAAAATGATGCAACCGTGCACTCAACCCAACTGCATCAAGCATTGCTTTGGCTCGTTCTTGGCGGAGTTTGGGATCAGGTTCGGCTAATTGCAAAAGCAGCTGAACGTTTTGCAGCACGGTTAATGATGCAACCAGATTATGACTTTGAAAGATAAAACCGATCCTGCGGCGAATAGCCATCAGCTCGTTCTCGCTGGCGCCAAGTAGTTGTCGACCAAGCACATGGAGTGATCCAGTTTCAACCGAGCGCAGAGCACCAATTAAGGTGAGCAGCGTACTTTTTCCGCTTCCAGATGGACCGACTAACAAGGTGACTTCTTTGGCCAGTACTCTGAAATCCAGTTGGTGAAGAATTTCATTCTTGAGTTCACCCTCGCCATAACTATGGGTGAGGCCTTTGGCGACAATGACATCAGAGGGGGATGGGTCTTGCATGTCGATCATCTAAAACACCGAGGCTGGGTCGGCATCTTGCAACTTGCGAATCGCAATCGCAGATGCCACAGCACAGAGGCCTATCGTTAACGAACCCACCAATAGGGTTTTATCTGCTGTCATTTCCAATCGGATTCCAGAGACGGCGGTTAAACCTGCATACAACGCAGCGCTCAGTAATGTGGCAGGTATAAAAGCAGAAACGGCTAAAAGAATTGATTCTTGAATCACAACCATTAAAATGAATTGGTTAGAGAAACCCATGGCCTTGAGTGTGGCGTACTCCTTGAGATGGTCGCTCACATCAGTGTAAAGAACTTGGTAAACAACCACTCCTCCAACCAGTAAGCCCATAATGGTGCCGAAGCCAAAAATGACTCCAAATGACGATACGTTATTCCAATAGTTTCTTTCTTGAGTAATGAGCTCATCTTTCGTCAATACTTGAAGTTGATCGCCGTAAAGTGAGCGTAAGTAGTTTTGAACCTGGCTGATATTTGCCGAAGGATCGAGTCGAATCAAGCCGAGAGATATTTCGCCGAGGGTCACTTGTGGGAAGGCGAGCTCCAATGCTGTTGCTTGGCTGGCAATTAAATTGCTGTCGGCAACAAACGTCGAGCCCAGCTTGAAAAGCCCCATGACTCTAAAGGAGCGAGAGTAATTAGAAAGAATCAACTCTAATGGACCATCATCGCTGAATTGTTTGGCGACAGGGCCTGTTTTAATGCTTAGTCCAAGTTTGTCGAAGAGAACAAAATTAGGCGTTTTTAGTAAATCTCGCTGGTCGTTGATTGCTGGTACATCAAGGATTGTTTGGTTCGGATCAAATCCGATCACCCTCAGGCTCGTTGGTTTGACCCCGCCTAGTTGTTGGGCGTTGATGTTGGTGACGTAAAGGGGAATTGTGTCACTGACACCTTCGATTCCAAGAGCTTGATAAAGCAGGGATTGGGGGAATTGTTGATAACTTCCGCTATTGACTGTTGCTGGATTGATTAATATGAGGTCGGTTTCAAGTGCTTGGTAGAACGTTGTTGCGCTTCTGAGCAGTCCAGATTGGAAGCCCAGCTGCATGAACATCAAAAGGGCGGCAAAGCCGATCCCGGTGACGGCAACCAAATAACGGACCGGTTGGCGTTTGAGTTGAAGCCAAGCAAGTGGAAGATCGTGCAGGTTAATCAGAGCGCTAAGCCTTCGAACACTTTTCATGAGTCGAAGCGAACCGTGACATTCAAGCCACTTAAGCTAGTGATATCAAGCTGCGCTGAATCTTGCAAATCAAGTTTCACAAGAACAACTCTTGCGTTGACGTCATTGTTGGATGCGATTGAAAAGAGATCGCGGTCAGAAACTTGGCCGATAATTGCATTTAATTTGGCTTTAAGGGGTCCTTTGAAACCTCCTGTCTCGGCGGTAATCGTGGCACCTTGGCCTGGCTTCAGCTTATTGATATCAGTTTGAAACACCTGTGCCCAGACTTGCATCTTGTCTGTTCTGCCAATCAGTGCGATGCCTTCATCAGTCGCTTTCATTCCTGGAAAGCTGTAGATACGAATCAGCCTTCCATTGATTGGTGAACGAACCTGGCCGGTATTGAGTTGACTTTGTGCTTTGGTTAGTTCTGCTTCGGCAGCCTGGATATCTGCTCGCTTTTCGATGATTTTGGCCGTGGTTTTTGCTAGCTCTTCTTCTGAAATCGCTCCGCCTTGAAAAAGTTCTTTGCCTCTGGTTTGACTCACTTCCAGGAAAGGCAGCAGTGCCCTTGTGGATTTGAGTTTGGATTCGGCTTGACTCACTGATGAACTGAGTTCAGGGAAGTTGCTCAATCTGGCCAGGATTTGGCCTTCTCGAATGGCCTCTCCTTCTTTGGCGAACCACCGATCTACAACTTCGCTGCCGCTTGTTCCAGAGGGGATCGCTAAGGGGATGAGTCCTCCCTCAGGGGTCAGCCTGCCGAGGGCGGTGACCTGACGAGTGAGGGGTTGAACCACCTTGGGTTCTGGCTTGGGGCGAAAAATGCCCCATGCTCCAACCCCTAGCCCCAGTAGCAGTGCGATTGTTGCCGCCTTGCGCAGCTTTGGTCTCCCTGACGTCTCTTGCATCCTTGCTCTGTCAGGCCACAAATTAGCTTCACATTAAATGATTCCGCGATATTATGAGCCCACTGTTGTTCAGTATGAATTGTGGAGCGGATCAAATTTCCAGAGGGTGACTATATCTACAGACAAGAAGATCCAAGTGATTCGATCTATGTCGTGAGGTCTGGGCGTGTCAATCTCACAACTGTTTATCCAGAAACTGGAGAGGGGGTTGATTCGACGCATGGGCCTGGCCATGTGTTTGGTGAAGTTGAGGTCATTGATGGGCGTGTCCGTGGGTCCAGTGCTAGAGCCGCAGCTCCAACTCAAGTGATGATGATTCCTAAGTCGGAATTGTTGGACATACTTTATGTTAATCCTGAAAAAAGCTTGGTCCTTGGGAAGGGCTCATTTGAACGTTTGAAAGAGTTGTTTGATAATTCATCTCTTGACTCTGACTTGGCTCGATTGCGTGAAGAAATGCAAGTTAGTATTCGAGACGCTGTTGTTGCTCATGAGTCGAGGGTTGTTAAAAGCCACAATGGAATGGCTGCGATTGCGGTTCCGATTATTCTTCTTGTCGTTCTGGCCGTTGGATCCTATTGGTTTTTCCATCGCGTCTGATTTTTCTCAACAAAATTGCTGCTAATTAATTATGAGACAAAACCCCACTGAATCAGAAAAGCTTGAATCGTTTGATCGCTTCAGGGAAGAAATGGCTAAAGATGTGGACGAAGGTGTTGATGACCATGAGTCAAAAATGACAAAAATGGGCTTCATGTTCCTGGGTATTTTTGTTGGGGTTATAGCTTTAGCGGCTTTTCTCCCATAAAAAATACCGGACTCTAAAGTCCGGTATTGGTGTGATTGAAAGGTCTTAGAACCGTTCGGTGTTGCTAAGAGTGCCTGCTCTTGGTTTCGCTAAACGGAGGTTTTTTGATCAGCAAGCAATGCCTTCAGCTTGGATAATTCACCGGCCCAGCGGGGATCGGGTGCTGATTCAGCCTTGGCGTCGCTGTGAACCACCTTGTTCACGGCTTTCCTTGCCGAGCCTGGGGCGTTGCCAGGGCCGCCGGGGCCGCCACGACGGCCTCCGCCACCACCTGCGTTGTTTTCGCGTCTTTCAGAGCGTTCTACACGCAAGGTGTTGCCTTTGAAATCCTTGCCGTTGAATTGCTCGATCAAGGCGTCGGCGATTTTTTCATCGTCGACATTGTTCTTTTAGATCAAACTGTAACCAAATTACAATCGTCTCCAAATTACAATCGTCTCCAAATTGCAATCGTCTCCAAATCATAATCTTCTCCCAAGTTAACTACTGC
>NHEP01000126.1 GCA_002171515.1 bacterium TMED88
CGATCCACATATTCTCCTCGCCCCCGAAGGCCAGGCTGTAGCCGGCGACGACCCAAAGAACTCCGATGAGGCCTGCGGCGGCCATACATTGCATCAGGACCGAGAGGATGTTTTTGACGCGCACCAACCCGCCATAAAAAAGAGCTAAGCCCGGCAGAGTCATCAGAAGGACAAGCAGCGAAGAGACGAGCATCCATGCGGTATCGCCACTGTCGATTGCATCTTCTTGGGCCAGGGCCACATTGGGAACGGTCAAGACGAGCGCCGCGACCAAGTTCGTCCATTTTCTTTGGTGCCGAACGTGTGCCTTTTCGTTCATCAAGCTCTCCTCATCGCTGGCAAGCAAACGGGTTCATCGCGAAGGCTTGTTAGGGCGTGCCTTTCGCTGCGCGCATGGGCCCCTTTGTGCGCGATTGGTGGAGGTGCGTCAACACCTTCTCGGGGCTCCACAGTGAGCCGTCGTCTCAACCGTGCTGCAGGGTGCAGAGATGGGATCAAAAAAGCACGTATGGGCTTTATTATGCACAGTCGAAGTGCGAGCCAAAGCAGACCAGGGTCGGCTCATGTTGCCCCCGAAGAGGACAAGGGTGGCCGTGTGTCCACGGGGGTTGAGCGGAATGGCTTGGGCTCAGTCCGTCGGTTCAGCGCGACGACGTCGTTCGTCCAAGTGAACGACGGGGGATGAGGAACGGTGCCCCATCCGGACATCTGGAGCCCCAAGGCGGGCGGCATCCGCGGTGTGATCATCGGGTTGTTGCTGGGAGTCGCGCTCGGCCTCGACCCGTGCTCGGTAGTGGGCGATTTCCCGATCGCGGGTCATCTCGTCCCAGCCTAAGACCTGACCCATGAGGTCGGCGACCGCGGAAGCCGACGAGAGCCCTCGGTCGAAGGTCTCGATGGAGATGCGTGTTCTCCGGGTCATCACGTCTTCGAGATGGACTGCACTTTCATGGGTCGCAGCGTAGTAGGGCTCTACGCGCAGGTATCCCGGGGCCCCGGGGAGGGGTTGGGCGAGATCAGGGCGGTCGGCAATCAGTTCAAAAATTTCTTCGATGCGTGATCCATGGCGGGAAAGGAGGTGCTCGATTTCTGAGAGAGACAATCCGGTTTCTTCTGCGAGCGCATCGCGTCGATTCCAGAAGCCTCGGTAGCCGGGTGCGCCGATCAGAGGAATCCGATCGGTGCAACTCGGTGGTACCGCTCGATTCAGGCTCCGCGCGGCGAGGTCGATGGCGTCGCGGGCCATCAACCGGTAGGTCGTGTATTTGCCACCCGCCACTGTGATCAGGCCTGAAACAGATTGGGAGACGGCGTGGTGACGAGAAAGCTCGCTTGTGTCGTCGGTTTCGCCTTGGAGCAGAGGGCGGAGTCCTGCGTAGATCCCCTCGATGTCATCTCGGCTGAGCGGCGACGCTAAGACATCGTTCACGCGCTCAAGCAGATAATCCACGTCGGTTCGGCTGGCGGCCGGATGAGCAAGATCGAGATTCCAATCCGTATCGGTTGTCCCGATGATCCAATGCTTGTTCCACGGGATCACAAATAAGACGCTCTTTTCCGTACGGAGAATCAGGCCCGAATCCCCAAGGATTCGGTCCTTTGGCACAACCAGATGAATCCCTTTTGAGGCTCGAACGTGAATTTTCCCGCGACCGGCATGGTTTTGAACGCGGTCCGTCCATACGCCGGTCGCGTTGATGAATTGACGGCCGCGAAGATGGATGGATTGACCCGTCTCAAGGCATCGGACTTTTGCCCCGGTGACACGGCTGCCTGTTTGGGTCAGGTCTTCGACGCGGGTGCTGGAGGCGAGGGTGGCCCCGTGGAGGGCTGCGGTCCGGGCCAATGCAAGCGTGTGGCGAGCGTCGTCCACCTGTGCGTCGTGGTAGAGGATGCCCCCTCTGAAGCAATGCTCTCCGAGCCCAGGAAAAAGCTTTTGGACTCCGCGTCGAGTCAAGTGCCGGTGTCGAGGCATGTCGGGGTGTCGGCCCATGAGGTCGTAGAGCAAGATGCCCGCACCGACGTAAGCTCTTTCCCAGATCGGACGGGAGAGCGGGAATAGAAAGGGAAGGGGACGAACCAAATGAGGGCAGAGCCGACCGATCATCAGGGACTGTTCTTGTTTGGCTTCGCGGACCAGTTCGAAGTCAAGTTGCTCCAGATAGCGAAGGCCCCCATGAATCAGCTTGCTTGAGCGACTGGATGTCCCGGAAGCCCAATCCCGTTGCTCCACCAAGGCCACGCTGAGTCCCCGGGTGGCCGCGTCCAGGGCGGCCCCGGTTCCCGTCACGCCGCCGCCGATGATCACGACGTCGAAGGTGTCTTCCTTGAGTCGTTCAAGGGCCTTCTTTCGTTCTTCGGGCCCGAGTTTTGAGGCGTCCATGTGTATTTCCTGGCTCTGGTCGAGAAGTTTCTGATCCGGTTCATGAAATCTAGCAGCCCATGGAGCCAGCCCCGGCGGCCCCTCCTTTCAGTTTAGTGACCGTAAGAGGATCGGCGGTTGACCTTCGAACCAGGCCAATCAAAGAGAGGCTAAACTCTCCGAAGTCTTTGGGGCCGTCTCCGAGACGCGCCCGCTCAGTTCGTGACCCTTTCCGGTGGAATCGGGTTGGATGCAGAGCAGGGGATCCATGATCCGCTGCGTGGAGAGCCTGAGGTGGAAAGAGTCGTCGCTCAGTCCCGCCGCTGGAGAGTTTTGGGCTTGAGGGTTGACCTCGATGAGCCTGAAGCCCGACTGCGCGAGCGAGCGGCTGAGCGGTCCGGGATTGATTTGGAGGCGATTCGTAGTCTTCGGATCGCGCGCCGAAGCCTGGATGCCCGAGTGCGGAGAGGGCGTCGCAGCCTCCAATTCGTCGTTCACGTTGATGTTGAGATCGATGGAGGTTCCCACGGCTCTGATTCGATGGCCTTCCAGCAAGCCATTCGTGCGGGATCCGTGATCGAGCACCCCCCGACGTCGCCGCTCCACTTTGAGAAACTGCGCGAGTCACTCCGAGGCTCCCGTTATGCTGTGGTGGGGAGTGGCCCGGCAGGCCTGTTTGCCGCACTGGCTTTGGCCCGGAGTGGCGTGGGTGTTGACGTTTTTGATCGTGGACCCGTCCTCGCCGAGCGGAGCCGGTCCGTCGCCGGATTTTTGAGAAATCGGGTGCTCGACCCCGAGGCGAATCTTCTCTTCGGCGAAGGCGGGGCGGGGACCTATTCAGATGGCAAGATCTACACACGCGTGGACCATCCGCTTGAGCCGTCGATCCTGCGCGAATTAGTCGAGTGTGGTGCGCCGCCGGACATCGCGTGGGATGCACGGGCACATATCGGGACAGATCGACTTCATCGTATTTTGCCCCGGTTACGTGCGCGGCTCATTGATGCCGGTGTGACTTTTCACTGGTCGACTCGCATTGTGGGCTGGCGTTCTGAGGAGCGCGGCGGGCAGCGCAAAGTCGTTGCCCTCGAGACGGAGTCCGGTGAGGTCGGCTGTGACGGCGTGGTGCTGGCCCTCGGGCATAGCGCGCTCGACACCCTTGAAGTTCTTGCCCGCCAGGGCTTGCCGCTTTCCGCAAAACCATTTCAGCTGGGCGTTCGAGTTGAACACCCTCAGGCTTTGATTGACCGCGGTCGTTTTGGCGACGAGGCCATCGCCCATCAATTGGGGGCCGCCTACTACGGCCTTTCTTCCCGGAGCGGGGGCGGCGTCGCGGCGGCCCACAGCTTTTGTATGTGTCCGGGGGGGCAAATTGTCGCCAGCGTTAATGTCCCCGGTCTTCTCTGTACCAACGGAATGAGTAACTCCCGCCATTCTTCGCCCTTCGCGAATGCGGCTCTGGTGACCACCCTGGGGCCCAGGGAAGTGGGCCCCGAGCCCTTTGCCGGTGTGGCGTTCCGCGAGCAACTGGAAAGATCCTTCTTTGAAGCGGGAGGAGGCGATTGGGCCGCCCCGGCTCAACGGGTTCCCGATTTTATCCAGGGGAAACCCAGTTCCGAGATTGGTCGCACAAGCTACAAGTTGGGGTGCGTGCCCCAGCGCATAGACCAGTTGCTGCCCTCGCAGATTCGTGAGCCTCTGCGTCGTGCTCTGCTGCATTTCGAAAATCAAATTCCAGGCTTCGCGAGTCACGAGGCGACGCTCGTTGGGATCGAATCCCGATCCTCGGGCGCCATCCGGACACCGCGACACGCCGAGCTTCGGACGGCAGACGGTTGGTCCAACGTCTGGCCGGTCGGCGAGGGGGCCGGCTATGCAGGCGGCATCATGAGTGCGGCGATCGACGGCGCGCGGTCGGCACAGTCGTTGATGGAATTCTGTCCCGATTGATCCGCTGCGGCGGGCCGACTAGGGGAGTTCGACGACGGCCGTGCCCAGAACCCGAGTCTCCCCCGTCTCGTTGCAAATGGTCAGGTCGATTTCGATGGTCTTCGTTTCGTCGTTCATGTCGGTGACGACCCCTCGACAGACCGGTTGACTATCGACATCGAGCGGTGCTCTGAAAATCGTATCGATTTTGTGAACCGTTGCGGAGGGTGCCCAGCGGTGGATTAAGGCGACGAGAATGCCCTGGCTCATGATGCCCGGGACGATGGCTCCGGGCAGTCCGGCCGCTCGAGCCTTTTCATGATCCGTAAATCGCCAATACGTCATCCCGCTGGCCTCGCCGAAGCGTCGGATCGTGGGCATGCTGACGTCCGGCGTGACTTCGGGTAATTCGTCTCCGAATTCTAAATCTTGGTATTGCAGGATGGTCATGGGGTCCCTTACTCGTTCAGCCGGTTTTTCGGATCATTTTCCAGTCAACAACCGCGACGAGTTTTTGATTTTGATTTGTGAACTGCATCCGGTGCACAATAAAGACCATGCCGCCCGAACGGCCTGTTTTTTCGTACACGTCGTGGAGGTGGGATTGGGCGGTGATGGTGTCTCCCGCCCGAATCGGCGCTTTCCATTCCACGCATTTTCCACCGTCAAAGCTCTCTTCCATATTCATGGGAAAACCTTCGGGCAGTGTCCGAGTTCCATGAAAGCAGGACGTGTAGTTGGGCACTGCTTGGAAATCGGGATCTTCCGGGTCCGTGTAGCGCGGGAGCTCTTCCCCGCAGGCTAGGGCAAATTGCAGCATTGTTTCGGCTTCGATCTCGAAAGAGACCGTGTCGAAAGTTTTTCCGACCCACTGGCGCTTTAGCTCTCCGGTATCCATGCTCGATCCTCAAGTTTGACGGCCTCGCAGCCGCCTTCTTTTAGGCTGGCGACGAGCTCGTTCATATCTCTCACTTCTGCGTGAAGTCGAGTGGCGCATCGCCCGATGTGACTGACGATATGCGAATCACTGCCGCCGATTCTCGCATAGCCCTTGCGCGCGGCCAGGCTGGCCGCCTGCTCATTCTCGTTGCCTCGACTCCCTCCATTGAGTGTTTCGATTGTGCGGACGCCTTCGACTTCTCCCCGGGTCCCGATGTGCGCGCACATGCCGACCCGGGGGCGCCCCGGATGACAGGGGACCGCGATGCCTCCGCAGCGTTCACTCTCTTCGAGCACAGTCGCGAGCGAGAGATTGATTTGGCTGAAATTGAAGGCTGCTTGAAGCTCTTGGGTCACGCCAAAGACGAGTACGTGGCCATACTCCGTTTCGACTTCACTGGCCTTGAGGATGAGAAGCCCAAATTGATCCTCCAGTGATCGATAGTCCGACGCATCGTCGTACAGGCGATGCTCCGTCAGAACGAAGCCGTCGATCGGGATCTCTTTTCGCTTGATCCATTGGCAGTAGTTTTCGACCTTGGCGCGTCCATCGTCGGATACGGTCGAGTGACTGTGGAGGTCGAGAATCATGCCGGTACGAACCGGGGAACGCCGAGTTGTCCCTCGGTCGCAACGAATTCGGCTCGCACCTTCATCCCGATTCGGACAGAATCGGGCGGACATCCAGCAATGTGGGTCATCAATCGCGGGCCCTCGTCCAATTCGACATAGGCAAGGACGTAGGGGCAATTTTCTCGAAAAGCCGGCATTCCATTTTGTTGGGTGAGGGTGAAGGTATGGACTTCGCCCGTTCCTTTCGCCACGAAATGTTCGATGTCACTGGAAAGGCAGCTTGCGCAAAGGCCCCGGGGCCGATGTTGAATGGCCCCACAATCTCGACACCGTTGCAGAACAATTTCTTGACGCCCGCAGCCTTCCCAAAAGGCTCGCGTCTGCCAGTCCGTAGCGGGGGTCTTGTACTCAATGCCTGAACTCATCTCGACACTTGCTCCATCAGTCCTTCGAAAGCAGCAGGGTGGCCCCGCTGTGCATCGTGCCCAAGGTACCGCCCGTTCCGTGGACCAGCCCAATTTGGGCGCCACTGACTTGCCGGGGGCCCAGCCCGCCGCGGAGCTGTCGGACGGCTTCGATGACGAGAAAGATTCCGCGCATGCCGGGATGATTGGAGGACAGGCCACCCCCATCGGGATTGATCGGCAAGTCGCCTCCAGGAGCGATTCTTCCTCCGCTCACGAAGTCGCCTCCTTCGCCGGGTTGGCAAAATCCCAAATTCTCGAGGGTGGCTAAGAGCGTGATGGTGAACGAATCGTAGATCGTGCAGAAGTCGACCTCTTGGGGAGAGAGGCCCGCCATCGAGAAGGCATTTTGTCCAGACTGGTGGGCGGCGATCGTGAGCAGATCCGGTGCGCCGATTTCTTGATGGCAAACCGCCTCGCCGCATCCTCGCAGAATGACCGGCGGCTGCGCGAGGTCTCGAGCTCGTTCTAAGCTTGTGACAACAACAGCACCACCTCCATCGCTGATGATGCAACAATCAAGTAGGTGCAGAGGCGAGGAGATGACTCGGCTCTCGAGGACATCCTCGATGGTAATGGGGCGCTGCATCTTCGCGTTCGGATTGAGTGCAGCATGTTGCCTTGTGGCGACTGCGATTTCAGCCAGCTGTTCGCTCCGCGTTCCATAGAGGTGCATGTGGCGTTGGGCGATCAAGGCGTAGCTGCCCACGGTCGTCATGCCGTAGGGGCTCACGAAAGCAGCATCGGGATTGCCTCCGCCGGAACCCATGCCTGTGCCGATCGCCATAGAATTGGACGCAGCGGTGCTTCCGTAAAGAATTAAGGCCACTTCACAGAGGCCGGCGTGGATGGCGGCAGCGGCATGGCTGACGTGGGCCACGAAGGACGAGCCGCCGATATTGGTACTGTCGAGATGTCGCGGCTTGATGTTGAGATATTCTGCGAGTTGCACGACGCCCATCGGACCCATCGAAATGCCAGCTGAGAACAGTCCGTCCACATCAGAGAGGGACAGTCCGGCGTCTTCCAGTGCGCCCCGGGCGCATTCGGCCATGATGAGCGAATCCGTCTTGTCGGGGGCGAAGCGGGTGGGGTGCTCGTAGATGCCCGCGACGGCAATTTTTCCAGAAATCGTCATGCCGGCACACGCTCTAGGAACTTGCGGACCCAGCGGGCGACAGCTTCTGGATTCTCGAGGAGCAGTGCGTGTCCCGTGTCTTCGACGGTCTTGAGTTCCGCGGTTTTGAGTTTCTGAGTCAGATGGGCGGCTGTGGATCGGATCGGTTCGCGGTCCTCAGTTCCGTTGACCACGAGCGTGGGGGCGAGGATTTCCGCAAGGCGCGCTCCGCCCGTCCACTGTTGACAGGCAAGCAGGTCTCCATAGGTGGCCCGAGGGTCGGTCTTCATTCCCTCCATGAAGGCTTTCTTCATCACTTCGGGAGACGTCTTCGACGCGAATGCAGTCGGATCAAATGGGCGTTTTTCTTTTCCGTCCCGAACCCGCCCCATCTGGTCCACTCTTTCTTCCGGCGGCGCGAAACTGAAGCCCGCCGAGCAAAGGACAAGACCCGCTGTTTGCTGCGGCCTGTCGTGGGCCGTTTGCAAGGCAACCGCGGCACCCATTTCGTGGCCCAGTAGGACTGCTCGGGAGATCTCGAGTTCATCGATGACGCGCCCGGTGAACTTCGCCATCGCCTCGATTTCGCCAAGGCTATCGAGCGAGCCCGATCGTCCGTGGCCCGGTTGGTCAAAGGCGATCACCGTATGGAAGGCTTCAAGCTCGCTCATCAAGTCGGCGAAGAGATGGCCGTTGCCGCCCGCGCCATGCAGACAGACCACGACGTGGCCGTGGCCTTGCCGGAGCGGTGTGCCTGGAAGAGTGGTTTCTCCCGTGTGGTGCACGTAGGTCGCCACGCCGTCGATCTGAAGGTATTGATTGGGCACGGGCCGCTCCGGGCAGAGGGCTCTTGCCGAGCCCTCCACTTCGGTTATCGGGACGGGGGTCCTGTCGGGATGTCCTTGAAGGCGATGCCCTTGTCAGCGCGCGATTCGGGCGGGAGACCCAGCACCCGCTCGGAAATGATGTTGCGGAGAATTTCATCCGTCCCGCCTGCGATGCGGAGTCCGGGAATTCCCAAATAACGCCCCTGCCACTCGCCCTGAGCAGGTGTTTCATTGGGGTCCAAGGTCATGCCCGCGGCGCCCTGAAGCTCCATCGCGAAAGCCGCCATGTCCTGCGCATTCTTGGCCCCCACGAGCTTCCCGAGGCTGGATTCGGGTCCGGGCGTCTTGCCTTGCGAGAGGGCGGAGAGGGTCCGGTTTCCCGTCATGGCGACGCCTTTGCTCCGGGTGTAGAACCGAGCAATCTGCTGTCGAACGGCTGAGTCCTCGATGGCCGGTCGGCCATTGATTTCAACTGACTTGGCCAACGCGATCAGCTCGCCGAAATCGGCGCCGCCGCCGCCGCCAATGGAAGCGCGTTCATTCATCAGTGTGGTGAGCGCGACCTGCCAGCCATTGCCGACTGCATCCAGCCGTTGGTCATCGGGAATTCGAACGTCGGTGAAGAAGACTTCGTTGAAGCCTTGTCCGCCGTTGATTTGGGTGATGGGCCGAACCTCCACCC
>NHEP01000127.1 GCA_002171515.1 bacterium TMED88
CACATTGAGCAATTTCAGAAAGATATCGTGACCGAGATGCGGGGATGGTAATTTCATCGAGCTGCTCGCCGACCGGCTCAGCGCGCTCTTCGGATCCTGCTTCGGCGTGTCCCTCTCGAAGTGATTCGATCTTTCTCCGCAAGGCGCGATAAAGCCGATCTGTCCCCGGATCCCTCCAGCGTCGGGCGACCGTGGGAAAGACCGGGACCTGCTCATCGGCCACTTCAAACTGCACATGGTTTCGCCGCCATTGTTTCCTGATATCCCGCAATGCGTCTTCGGCCCCATGTCGGTCGCTCTTATTCAGAACGATCAAGTCCGCCAAATCGATCATGTCGATCTTCTCGAGTTGGGACGGTGCACCAAACTCCGGGGTCATTACGTAAAGTGAGGCATCCGCGAGGTCTACAATCTCCGAGTCACTCTGGCCGATGCCCGCTGTTTCAACGAAAACAACGTCGTAGTCCGCAGCTTGCAGGACCTGGATGGCATCTCGAACCGCATTCGAGATCGCCAAGTGAGCTCGGCGTGTCGCCATAGATCGGACAAAGACACCCTCCCCATGAATCGAGTTCATGCGAATCCGGTCGCCCAAAAGCGCGCCACCGGACCGCCGCCGAGTCGGATCAATGAGCAGCAACGCGATCCGCTCCTCGGGATAATCCAACCGATGCCGCCGCACCAATTCGTCCACCACACTGGACTTCCCGGCCCCGCCTGTTCCGGTGAAACCAATCACCGGCGTGCGGCGACCGTCCTGGATCCTTTGAGCCAGCCCAGCCCGCAAGGCCGCGGCCCCGCGCCCCTCCTCTTCGCCGGACCCTTCTTCCAGATCCGTAATCAACCGAGCCACAAAACCCGTATTCTCAGGGCTCAAATCCGCGAGTGTTGCTTCGAAGGGTTGAGCACTCCGCTTTTCGGCGCGCTGTACAGCGGCCTGGCGACAGCGTGTCAGCATCGCGGCGATCATGCCTTCCAAGCCGAGCTTTCGACCATCCTCGGGACTGAAAATCTGAGCGACGCCTCGGCCCTGAAGCAGTTCAATTTCAGCCTCGGTAATGGTCCCGCCTCCGCCACCGAACACCAGAATATCACCGGCGTCCCGCGCCCTCAAAAGCTCCACCAAGTAGCTAAAAAATTCGACATGCCCTCCCTGATACGACGACACGGCAATCGCATGGGCATCCTCTCCGATGGCCGCTTCGACGATTTCTTGAACAGAGCGATCATGACCGAGATGAACCACTTCTGCGCCCTGAGACTGCAGCAGTCGACGCATAATATTGATGGCCGCATCGTGCCCATCAAACAAAGAGGCCGCGGTGACGACCCGAATGGGCCTGGTCTCCGAGCCCGAGAGACTCTCCAGCGCGCTTGGGGTACTCATTGAGCTTCCTTCCTTCGAGGGGGCCGCGTCGAATTTTCTCGCAGCGGTTCTGTAAGCCGGGCAGCCGAGTCGAGCCGAGACGCCACCCGGGCCCGATAGCGCATCATTTCGTCCCGCAGATCCACCAATTCCGCGATCCGCGCATCCAGGCCTGAGACGTGACCCTCGAGCACTGCATCAAGGCGCTTGAGCATCGTGCGGGTCGAGCCCTCCAATGCGTAGAGTTCATTCAACTCTTTGATCTCTTGGAGGCTCAGGCCCAGCGCCTTCAGGCGCTGGATAAATCGGAGTCGTTCGCATTCATCAGGCCCGTAGACCCGCCTTCCGCCCTGCCGACGTCGAACCCCGGGCAACAGACCCAGCTCCTCGTAGTAGCGGACGGTCCGAGGCGAGAGCCCGGTTTGTTCGCACACTTCTCCGATCGACCACTCCGGGGCGGACTCGAGACTCGGCTGGCCGAGGGGTGTGGTGGTTTGCCAGTTCACGTTAACTGTGTAACGCGATCCCCCAATTCGAGCAATCGCCGAAATCCCCGAGGGGGTCGTGTTGGATCATCGATAACCGAGGGCTTCGATCCGCCGCGCGTTTTCAAGCCAGCGCGGGTCCACTTTCACGAACAGGTTCAGGTGGGCAGGCTCACCCAGAAAACGCTCGATCCGTTGACGCGCCCGAGTGCCGACGGTCCGAATTGTGCGCCCGCCCGCCCCCACCACGATGCGCTTCTGGCTCTCCCGGGCCACAAGTAGATTCGCGTGGATCGCCACCCCGCCCCGCGGATGATCCTCATACTGGACGACATCCACGGCAATCGAATAAGGGAGCTCTTGGTCCAGGACTTCGAAGGCCACCTCGCGAACCAGTTCCCCGCACAACCAACGAACCGGACGGTCGGTCAAATGATCTTCTGGATACAGGGGCGGAGATTGGGGCAGTTGCGCTTCGACCGCTTTCAAGAGCGTTTCGACCCCTGCGCCGGTCCGGGCTGAAAGTGCAAAGACGGGCAGCCCCACTTCATCGGCTTCGGCCAAACGAGGCGAGTCTGGGTCCGGCAGTCGGTCAATCTTGTTCAGCGCCGCCACCACCGCAATCCCTCGCTTCCCCAAGTGGGCCAAGAGCTGCTCATGCGCCGGCTCCCATCCTCGCAGCGCGTCGACGACCAGAATGGCGACATCACAATCTTGGCTGGCTTCCTGCACCGCGTGGTTGAGCGCTCGGTTGAGTCGCTTGGACGATTCATGTTTGCCCGGCGTATCCACCAGCAGCAACTGAGCTCTCGGCCGTGTCAGAACACCGAGAATTTTGCTTCGGGTCGTTTGAGGCTTTGCCGTAACGATGGCCAACTTCTCCCCAAGAAGGCGATTCAGAAGCGTCGACTTTCCCGCGTTCGGCGGCCCGAGGAGTGCCACCACTCCAGCCCGATACTCGTGCTCGGCCGTCACCGTTGACTCGACGAGTCAGGGGAAAGAGTCCATTCATTTTCCAGCGCCTCAGCGGCCGCCGCAAACTCCGCCGATCTCTTTGAACGTCCGACTCCTCGACTCACCGGCTCGCCGCGAATGCAGGCCTCGACAGAAAACCGCCGAAGGTCTCCCTCTTCCCCCGAATCCGAATAAAGTCGATAAGTGGGAAATTCACCGTATGCCGACATCACCCTCTCTTGGAATGCGGTTTTTGCATCCCGCGAAGCGCCCGAGCGCAGCGATTCGCCAAACTCACGCTCAATCAGGGCCTGGACCGGTTCGGGGCCGGCGTCCAAGTAGACCGCTGCCAGAACCGCCTCCATCGCATCAGCCAAAATCGAATCTTTCTCTTCGCCATGAGACTGCTTCTCCGTAGCCCCCAAGCGGAGGTGCGGCCCCAAACCCAGTCGTCGTGCCAGGGAAGCCAGGCCACGACGGTCGACGATCCGATGAAGACCTCTCGTCAGTGTGCCCTCATCCCAGTCGGGGTTGGCTTCGAAAAGCAGCCTGGCGGTCACCAACCCGACCACTGCATCCCCCAAAAACTCCAGCCGGTCATTGCTTCGAACTCCTTCCCGTTCATTCGCAAAGGAGGCATGCCGCAATGCTTCCTTGAGGTGCTCCCGGGAAGCAAATTGATGACCGAGCGCGGCCTCAAGCTCTGACCACGCAAGCTCGTCTCCCGGCTCTACCGCCTCGGTCACGGACAAGCCGCACGTCCCTCTCGGGCAGAGGTTTCAGAGGGCCCGACCCGCGATGCGATCCAACCTCCCCCGAAGACCTCCTGCGAAACCTCTTCATCCGGGGCGTAAAACACCGCAGCCTGCCCCGGCGCCGGTGCCCGGACCGGTTCAAGAAAATTAACCTGCACCCGGCTTTGACCCAAAGGTACGACCTCCGCGAGCGCTCCAGCATGTCGGTAGCGCACCTGAACTCGAGAACGAATCGGGATCGTGGGTGGGCTTCCAGAAATCCAGTGAACGCCCTCGACATCGATCGAATCAAGTTCCAGATCTTGCACATCGCCCACGGTCACGCGACGGAGCACCGGGTCAATATGGATGACATACATGGGCCGGCCAACATGGATCCCCAGGCCGTGACGCTGTCCAATCGTGAATCGATGAATCCCCGAATGCTCGCCCAGGACACGTCCCGCACGATCGACGATCTCTCCGCCCCGCGCTCGCGCCTCCGGCCGGATCCGCTCCACCACCGCTGCGTAGTCGCCATCGGGCACAAAGCAAATCTCTTGACTCTCGGGCTTATCCGCGGTCGCCAGCCCCAAACGTCTGGCGTAATCGCGCACCTCTTCTTTTTCTAACTCACCCAGCGGGAAGCGCGTTCGGGACAGCTGCTCTTGGTCGAGCTGAAACAAAAAATAGGTCTGGTCTTTCTGGAGGTCGACAGGCCGATGCAGGGACCAGCTTCCGCCCTCTGGAGCTTGTCGTATTTGCGCATAGTGGCCCGTCGCGACTGCTTCCCCGCCCAAGACACGCGCGCGCTCCATCAGGTGATCAAACTTAAATCGCTTATTACACGCAACGCACGGGATCGGAGTCCGGCCCGCTAGATAGCTGTCCGCAAACGCCTCGATGACTTCTTTCTGGAAGGCACCGGTATAGTTCGCCACGTAAAAGCGAATTCCCAAGGCATCGGCAACAGCCCGCGCATCTTCCGCATCCTCCAAGGAGCAGCAACGAGAGCTATCTCCCGCGAGGTGCATGGTCACCCCCACCACCTCTGCGCCCGACTCCACCAAGAGAGCCGCAGCCACCGACGAATCCACCCCGCCCGACATGGCGACGACTACCCGACCTTTAGCCTGCATCGCTGTTCTCCGCTCCGGCTCTCCGGGCAAGCAACCCGATCCATTCTGCGGCCCGATCTATTTGCCCCGAATCATTTCCAAGACCGACCGAAAGCCGCAAGCTTGCCTGGGCCTGCTGTGCGCTTCGCCCCATCGCGACCAAGACATGGGAGGGCGAAACCGAACCCGAATGACATGCGGCCCCAGCCGAGACCGCCACCCCCTCAAGGTCAAGGGCCTCCACCAAAACATCGCCGGCCGTATGAGGAATCTCCACGTTAAGCGTGTTCGGTAAGACCGCGGAGGGATCAGGCCCGTTCCGGCGCACACTTGGCAGGGTCTGCTTCAACGCATCCCAAAGCCGGTCCCTCAGCCTCTGATAGTGATCCATCCGCTCAGCCAGCTCTCCCTGAGCGAGTTCGCACGCAACTCCGAAACCGACGATGCCCGCAACGTTCTCGGTCCCGCCACGCATTCCGCGCTCCTGGCCCCCACCCGCCAAAAGCGGACTCGGGGCGGGTCCCGCGCGATGGATCAGACAGCCGACGCCCTTCGGCCCATTGAGCTTGTGGGCCGAACAAGACAGATAATCGATGGAGGTCTGATCGAGCGAAATCGGCCACTTGCCGACGGCCTGCGTCGCATCCACATGAAACGGAACACCACGCGCCGATGCCTCTTCCGCCCATTCTTCAATCGGCTGGACGACCCCTGTCTCGTTATTAGCCCAGAGCAGGGAAACCAAGCTCGGGGCATGCTCCAATGCTTCAAGCCACCCGCTCCGCTCCACCATACCCTCATCGTCGACCGAGAGGCGAGAGATGCGAACCCCTCCCTTCTCGAGGTCTTCCGCAGGAGCCAGAACCGACGGGTGCTCAGCCGTAGATGTTACGAGGTGACGGGGATGCACAGATGCCCCTTGCCCCAACAGCCCCCGAAGCACGAGATTATTGGCTTCCGTGGCTCCCGCTGTAAAGACAACCGAACGCCCTGCGACCCCCAGGCACCCGGCCACTTGTTCCCGCGCTTCCCCAATCCGCCGGCGTGCGAGAGCACCCTCTCGATGAGGGCTTGAGGGGTTGCCAGGGAGATCCCGCAAAACTCGGGCCATGGACTCCACGACCTCCTCGCGAAGAGGCGTTGTGGCATTGTGATCGAGATAAATCCGCTCGGTCTCCATTAGACCTCGCTCTCTTCTCGATCTCGCGCGAGCCGAGGATCGTGCGGCTCCTCAACTTCCCGGACCAGCTCGCTGAGTCGAACCTGACCGGGGCCGCCGGAAACAGCTCGATCAAGCTGTTCGGTCACCTGATCAATCACGGAATCGACCCCAAGCCATTCGGGCCTGGCTTTGAATCCCTCGCTCCGACCAAGTGAGATCAAACGCGGCCCCCGAACAGCCCGCAAGACATCGTCCACGGAGATATCCGCCACCGGCCGGCCAGGCAAATACCCTTCCTCGTCCTCCCGCACGGTGCACTTCACAACAACGCCAGCCTCCTCAAGGGCCCCTAAGGTATTGCGGACTGCACGAACCGGCACATCAATTTGATCAGAGAGACGACCCGCCTCGGGCGCCGGCCGACCGGTCACAAAAGCACGCGCCACGGCCAAGGCCACATACAGCGCGACTGATTCGCGCTCCGCAAAGCCGGGCGGAACCCTACGCAGCTCCCGTCGATAATGAGCCAAATTCTGGTGGGCAAAAGAAACCTCCGCCCCCAAAAGAACCACCGCCCAGCAGACATACAACCAGGCGAGGATGAGGGGCAGTGCCACCATCCCTCCAAAGAGAACGCTATATCGCGCAGCCCCAATACTCAGGTCAACGTAAAGAAACCGGGCGAAGGAGAAAAAGATCATCGCCACAAGCCCACCCACCAGAGCCGAGAGCGGATTCACCTGTGTGTTCGGAAAGAACCAGTAAAGAAAGGTGAAGGCGACCATCAGCAGAAAATGCGGAATCAAGCTGAGACTGAGCTGGTAGGCCGATGAAAATGCTTCTGACTGCAACAGGCTGTGGAAAATGGCCTCGCTCTGAAGCGTTGTGGCCAGGGACACGGCTGCCGCCGTCAAAACCGGCGCCACCATGAGGACCGCGAGATAGTCGGCAAACCGGCGGGTCCAGCTGCGTCCCTGGCGAATCCCCCAAATTCCATTCAGAGTCCGCTCGAGGTGCCGCAGGGTCAGGATCGAAGTCACCACGAGCATGGTGCCCCCCACCGTGCCAAGGCTGCCGATTCTGACTTGATGCAGTCGCGTATAAATCAAATTCCGTGCATCTGGGCTAACCGCGGTGAGCTGATCCACAACAAAATCGACAACAGTTTGCTGTCCACCGACGACACCGATCAGCGCGACGGCCACCACAAGCAGAGGCATCATGGCCAGGGCCGAAACATAGGTGAGCGCGCTCGCGCGCAGCAGAAGCTCATCTTGAACGAACCCTCGCCCGATCATGACGCCCAATTGCATCAGGCGAAATCCAGAAGCCGTGACGCTTCGGGGACCCAAATCGATGTGCCACAGGTCATGCAATACGAAGCGACGAACCCGCGCAGCCAAGCGCGGCTCGGATTCAATAGGCGTCCGTTCAGGAATCGGCTGAGTCACGGCTGAAGTGTACTCGAACCAAGGCATTCCTTGCGTGAGACCGGGCCCTCGCCCACAAACGCCTGCCCCCGCAGACCCGCAACCGTTTTGGCCCCGATGCCGTGAATCTGCAGGAGCGCGTTCAGGTTCGTCAATCGGCCCGAACAACGGGCCCGGAGAATCCGCTGGGCTCGCCGAAGGCCGATGCCTGGTAGGATTTGCAGGGTCTCCAGCGAAGCCTGACTGAGATCAATGGACTCCCCCACAAGCCATCGGGCCGGTCCGCGAATGGGCTCCGCGTCCTCGCCCCGAGGGATACACCCCATTCGGGTCGTTCTTCCCTGGACCGCCTCCAACTCGCCCCAAACCCCAGGGCAATTCGGGGTCGACCGCTCCTTCACGGGCGAGTCGGCCGGAATCATCCAAGCTGCTGCGACGAGCACCAGCCCCCACGCGACCCTCCGCTCACGGGAATTCAGCGCACCGGAATCCATGCATCTCTGCCCGAAGGCCTCAGCGCAGTTCGAGTGCGCTCAAAGCTGCGCGGCATCCCCTTCGACAAAGGCAGCATGCAGAGCTCGAACAGCCAACTCAGCATATTTTTCCTCAATGGCGACCGAAACCTTGATCTCGCTGGTGCTGATCATCTGAATATTGATGCCTTCTTCAGCGAGAACCGCAAACATCCGAGTCGCCACACCCGCATGATCCTTCATGCCGAGCCCCACCACCGAAACCTTCGCGATGTCTTCGTCGCCCCCAACGTTGTGACAACCCATTTCCTGAGCCGCCTCACGCGCCAAATTGAGGGCCTTCGCGTATTCGGCTCGAGGCACAGTGAAAGTCACATCGGTGGATCCGTCTCGAGAGAGATTCTGAATGATCATATCGACAATGATTCCCGCATCGCTCAAAGGCGTAAAGAGTCGCGCCGCAATCCCTGGCTGATCCGGAACATTTCGAACATGAATTTTCGCTTCATTGTCATTGCAAGTCACCCCCGAAACGATCAGGCGCTCCATCACATCCTCCTCAGGAACCACCCAGGTTCCTTCGTCCTCAACAAAGCTCGACCTCACATGAAGGGGGAGCCCATGCTGCATAGCGAACTTCACTGAACGAATCTGGAGAACCTTCGCCCCCACGCTTGCGAGTTCGAGCATCTCCTCGAAAGTGATCCGATCCAAGCGTTTCGCCGAGGGCACAACCCGAGGATCCGCGGTGTACACACCATCCACGTCCGTATAGATTTCGCAGGCATCGGCTCCCAAAGCACAGGCCATCGCGACCGCTGATGTGTCCGATCCGCCGCGGCCCAGGGTTGTGATGTGTCCGTCGGGATCAACTCCCTGAAAGCCCGCGATCACACAAATTTGACCTCGGCCGAGTGCTCCGCGCAACGCTTCGGCTTCGATGCGTTCAATCCGCGCCCGAGTGTGGGCCGAATCTGTTCGCATCCCCATCTGTCCGCCCGTAAAAGATTGGGCCGATTCGCCCAAACCGTCGATCGCCATCGACAGCAGCGCAATTGTTTTCTGCTCCCCCGTCGAAACCAGAACGTCGTATTCCCTCGGATTCGCCGGCCGGCCTTCGTTGATCGCCTCACTGAGCGCAACAAGCGCGTTCGTCTCGCCCGACATCGCCGAGACACAGACCACCACATCGTGGCCCGCCCTCCGGGTCGCCACGACTCGCTCGGCCACATTCTTGATCCGAGCGACATCCCCAACACTGGTCCCGCCGAATTTTTGAACGATGAGCGCCATACCGCCCGCTGCCGCCTCCTGGGTACAACAACAGGGCTCATATAGTCGGCCCCGTTCCATTGGAGGGCGAACTCTAGCGCGAACCCTCAACGCGCGACGCCCAACTCGAGAGCAACCTCTGGGGCCATCCAGCAGATGCTTTCGCCTCGAAGCGCCGAAATCCCTGGCCGTCTCTGCTGAGGGTTAGATCAATTCGTTCCGACGGCAGGGCTTCCCGAAATCGCTCGCCCCACTCTACAGCCAGCACCACACCGGGCTCCATCATGTCATAGAGACCGATCTCCTCAAGTTCTGAGACCTCCTCGATTCGATAGAAGTCCACGTGGTGCAACCAAATGCCCTCATGCCCGGCATACTGATTGGCCAGTACGAAGGTTGGACTCGAGACCAAATCAGCAGGCAGGCCGAGGCCTACAGCCATGCCCTTCACAAAGGCCGTCTTCCCAGCGCCAAGGGGACCGTTCAAATTCAGCACCAAGGTGCTCTCGGACCCACTCGCCCACCAGGCCCGAACCAACTCGGACCCCATCGCCGTCGTCTGCTCAGGGGTCCGGGAATAAAAGGACACCGTCTTTTCGCGGCTCACGTTGACCTTCCCTTTGCGATCCGTGTACGGCCCAAGGCAGCGCATCCGCCACCTCGTGAGCGAGCGTACCTCGACTTCCCTTCTCGCGCGCGAGACAATCACCCGCCCAGCCATGCCACCACACTCCGGCCACCGCCGCGTACCACGGAACCAAACCTTGGCCGACAAGGGAAGCGACCACACCGGTGAGGACGTCTCCGCTCCCCGCCGTCGCTAAATTTGGACCGCCCGTCGGATTGATCACCACATCACCTGAGGGCGCCGCACACACCGTCGCGGCTCCCTTGAGTGCCACGAAGCACCCTGACGCCCGAGACAGCCGGCGAGCCGCCGAGACCCGATCCGCGTTAATTTCATTCGCCGAGACCCCGAGCAGGCGGCCCGCCTCCCCGGGATGGGGCGTGATGATCGTCTCACCCGATCGACGGACCAGGGGGCTGAGGTCGCCCTCCAAGGCATTCAACCCGTCGGCGTCGAGAACGATTCTACCGGGAAGCCGATCCAATAAGTCATGGACTAGCTCAACCGTCTCGGACTCTCGTCCAATTCCTGGGCCCAAAGCGACCACATCGCACACGGTGGCAGCGTTCACGATACCCGGCCCGGCACCTCTCGCCAGGGATCGTCCGGGGGTCTCCGCCACCGGAAGGGTCATCGATTCCAGACATTGAACTTCGAGCAGATCATGCAGGCTTCGGGGGCAAGCGACTGTCACCAACCCACTCCCCGCCCGCAGGGCTGCCTTCGCGGCCAGGGCCGCCGCCCCACTCTTTCCCTCGGAACCCGCCACAAGAAGGACGTGCCCAAAAGTTCCCTTATGGCTTTCGGAACCTCTGACAGGCAGAGCCGAAAGAAAACGCCCCCGGGTCCAGACTGTCGCCGTCGGTCGAACGGACTTTTCTGATTCGCCGGGCATCGCCTCGGCAATCCCGATCCGAGCGACTCGGATTTCGCCGGCCAAAGAACGCCCCGGTTCCAAACTCAGCCCGACCTTTGGAGCGGAAATCGTGACCGTCAGGTCGGCCCGTATCCCGTGCCCGAGCACTTGCCCCGTGTCCGAGTCGAGTCCTGAGGGCACGTCCACCGAGACCACTTCGACCTCGCCCCGCGCCCTCAGGGTCTCCACGCGATGAACCCAGGTTGAAAGAACCCCCGCAACGGGCCGCTTGAGACCGATCCCCAGGAGAGCGTCCACCACCACCCCGCGGATCTCGTCGTCAGAATCTGGGGCCTTCAACGCGACCCCAGCTTGCAGGCACCGGTCCCGATGAAACCCTGCCGCTCCACGCCACCCGGACGAACCGCCAAATGCGACAACGTGAACGTCGATGCCTCGATCTGCAAGGAGGCGCCCAACCACGAAGCCATCGCCCCCATTGTTCCCGGGACCGCACAGAACCCATACCTGACGGTCCCACCCGGAACGGGCGGCCAACCGCTCCATCACGCATTCAAAGACGGCCTGACCAGCCCTCTCCATCAAAACTTCGCTGGCTACGCCTTCTTGGTCAATCGTGTAGCGATCGAGTTCATGCATCTGAGAGGCCGTCAACAAAGCCCAGATTTCGGGAAAATTCGCCGAGTGTCTGCCCACAGTCATCGTCGCCGTCAAAGTCCCTTAGGAATCGACCGGCCCATCCGGATCAGGTGGCCAGCGCCTGCTTGAGCACACCGGCCAACTGGTGGGCATAACGATTGACTTCGCCCTCGTCTTGCCCCTCGACCATGACTCGCGCCTTCAGCTCCGTTCCGCTGTAGCGAATCAAAACACGCCCTTGTCCGGCCAATTTCGCTTCCACCTCACCAACGGCTTCCTGAAGATCGGCCAGTTCTTCAAGCGGACGTTTTTGCGATACCTCAACATTCACCATTGCCTGAGGATATCGATTAAAGTCCGCCGCCAGCTCGGAAAGCGGCACACCTTCCCGCCTCAGAATCGCGAGAACTTGAAGCGCGGTCATGAGACCATCTCCGGTTGTCGTATGGTCTAGAAAAATGACGTGACCCGACTGTTCACCGCCCAGGTTGAAGCCACATTCTCGCATGGCCTCTACGACGTAACGGTCGCCCACCTGGGTTCTCACCAACTTGACGCCTCGAGAGGCGAGCTGTTCTTCTAAGCCGAGATTGCTCATGACCGTCGCAACAACACCTCCGCCCTTCAAGGCATCTCGGGCCAACAGATGTCTCGCACAGAGAGCAATCACGACGTCACCATCGAGCACTTGACCGCGTTCGTCGATGATCATGACGCGATCGGCGTCCCCATCCACCGCAATCCCCACATCCGCGCGAACTTCCTGAACCCGAGCTGCAGCGAGCTGGGGATGTAGCGCCCCACAGTCCAAATTGATATTGCGGCCGTTCGGCTCGATGCCCAACGGGACAACTTCGGCGCCCAGTTCGCGCAAAACGGTCGGCCCCACTTTGTAGGCCGCACCGTGGGCACAGTCGAGCACGATCCGAAGACCATCCAATGTCACATCCGCGGGAAATGTCTGTTTGAGGAAAACGACATAGCGACCTTCCACGTCATCAATCCTGGAAGCGCGACCGATTTCATCCGCCGGGGCTCGCAGATTCGCCAATTCGCCACTGGCCACCAGCCGCTCAATCTGTGCCTCAATCTCGTCGGGCAGCTTAAATCCGTCATGGGCAAAGAATTTGATCCCATTGTCCTCATAGGGATTGTGACTGGCCGTAATCATCACGCCGGCATCGCAGCGCATGTCCCGAGTCAGAAAAGCCATGGCAGGGGTCGGCATAGGGCCGACGTGGATGACGTCCACGCCCAAAGAGCAAATCCCGGCCGCGAGGGCATCCTCGAACATGTAGCCGGAGAGACGGGTGTCCTTGCCAATCAGAATTCGGTGCCGCCCCACACCCCTTCGCCGAAAAATATGGGCAATCGCCTGCCCGAGGGCCAGAGCCATTTCGGCCGTCATCGGGTGCCGGTTGGCTCGACCGCGTACGCCGTCTGTCCCGAATAGCTTCGTTACTTCTTCCATGTCACTCCTCCGGATCTTGCCCACGGAAGCGGCCGGCGATTAGCTCTCGCTCTCCGGCTCCGCCGGAGGGGATCCCTCCGCCTCCTCAGCGACCGGACCACCCCCCTCGGGCTCAACTCGAACTAAAACTTTCACTGGGCTGGTATCCTCGAGCCACACAGTGCCCCCGCCTAGGTTGATACGAACCTCCTTCTCTTCGTCGGCTTTCACGCCAGAAAGATTGATGGGCTCTGTGACAATCTCGGTCAATCGCATGACCTGACTCCGAGCGCCTTCCAGCCACAACTTGGGTGGGTTAACCCTCACTCCCTGTAACTTAAAGCCAGGCGCAGGCTGCCCCTCTAGATCCGCCCGAACCGAAACCGCTTTACGGCCGCGCTTCTCAAACCGCACCTGAACCCGGGACGGCGAGCGGCTAACGGGCCTCGCGCCATGGGGCCAATCAATCCGAGAGACATCGACGTCATAGACCGCGACACCCGGCTTACCGCCCGACACGTCGATTGCATACGTGTACCGCTCCGGCGTCACGTTCCGAAGCGCCGCCCGACTCCCCATGACTCGAATATTGATCGAGTCGACACTTTGGTCCGTCACCACGAGCCCATCCGCCAAGCCCGTCAACTCAATCGGAACATCGAATCCTCGTTCAGCCGAAGAGGTCCCCGAGGCAATTCCCCAAAGAAAAATGGCAATCGCCAGAGCCAACGCGAGAAGGCCGGGACGAAATGACGGAAAACCGCGTCCACTCGCCATCGAATCAGCCCACCGTTCCAGACACATCGAGTGGTGTCACATCGCTCGCCGCTCTTTCCGGTGCACCCGCCTTGAGGTCTCGCCGCTCGCCCGAGAGAATCTCCCGCAGGAGATCTCTCAATTGAGGCGCGTCAAGGCCGCGCATAATTTCTCCTCCCAACGCCACTGAAATTTGGGCCGTCTCCTCGGACACCACGACCACGACGGCATCCGTCTCCTCCGTGATGCCAATCGCAGCGCGATGCCTCGTGCCGATTCCTTCCGGCAGATCGGTTCTAATCGTGAGCGGCAGGATGCCGCCCGCCGACGCGATCCGCCCATCGGTCAAGACAACGGCTCCGTCATGGAGGGGCGATCCCGGCGTGAACAACGCGAGCAGAATCTCCTTGCTCACGTCAGCGTCAACGACCGTGCCCCCTTCCACCTGATCTGTGAGCGCCGTCTCTCGCTCCAGAACAATCAAGGCGCCAATCCGGCGACTGGCCAGGGTTTGAGCCCCCCTGACAATCTCTTCCAGAATCTGTGACTCCTGCTGGGCCGAAACCGATGGGAAAAATCCGCGGCCCACCCGAGCCAAGGCCCGCCGAATATCGTGCTGAAAGAGCACGATGATGATCAACACGGCACTGGAAAGGAAATTTTCAAGAATCAAACCTACGGCAGCGAACTGAAACAGTTCAGAGGCCAGGCTCAGGCCGATCAAAACCACCAAGCCCACCAGAATCTGAACCGCCCGGGTGCCTCGAATGAGCAACAGCAGCCAGTAGATGCCTGCGGTGACCAGCAGGATGTCCACCGTGTCTCGCCAGGGATCGAAGTTAGACCAGAAAAAATCCGACAAGCTACCCAGGAATTGCCAGAGAGCCGCAATCATGCGACGGACTTCCTTCTCGCCACGCCCATCGCACGCCCCATCAGGACAGCTCTGCGCGCCCGCCGCACATCATGAACCCGAACGGCGTCTACTCCGGCGAAAGCCAACACCGCACAGCTTGCTGCGCTGGCTTCATCGCGACTTCCAACCGGATCTCCCGTGACAGCCTCGATAAAGGATTTGCGTGACGGGCCCACCATCACCGGAACCCCCAGCCTCTCCCTCAGCCACTCAACGTGCGCCATTAAAGCGAGATTATCGGCCAGCCGTTTCCCGAACCCGATGCCGGGATCGACACCCATGCGGCGGTCAGAAACGCCTGCTTTTCTGGCCCGTTGAATACTCAATTCCAATGCATCCGCGACTTCCTGCAGAACGTCATCGTAGTGCGGCGCGCTTTGCATATCGACCGGAGTCCCGCGCATATGCCCCAAAATCAGCATGGCTTCGCACTCGGCAACACGCTCGGCGAGGGCAGGATCATGGGACAATCCCGACACATCGTTGACAATGCGGGCCCCGGCCTTCAGAGCGCTCTTTGCCACGGACGCATTTCGGGTATCAACCGAAACCGGTACATCCAACTCAGCGCAAATCCGCTCGATCGCGGGCACCACACGCCGCTCCTCTACCTGGATCGGAACAGGGTCTGCGCCGGGGCGGGTTGACTCGCCCCCGACGTCCAGCACGTGAGCCCCATCCTGAACCAGGGCTCTGGCATGGCGGATTACTGCCTCGCAATCGACTTCACCCGCAACGTCAACCAGCTTCCCCCCGTCGGAGAAGGAGTCGGGCGTCACGTTGACCACGCCCATCAAGGTCACCCGGTCCGGCAGGAAAAGAGATTGGCTGAGCACGACGGAGGCTCCTCGGGTCAGCTTGGGAAAGGCTCCGGATCCGGCAAATTGCCATCGGCGACGTCATGGGATTCCGGCGGGCTCTCATCGCTCGCCTCACTCTCACTGGCCGCCGGCCGCATCGGGGGCAAGTCATCCCCCCGCATCAGCAATGCCAAGTCGGTCGTTTCGAGGGTCTCACGCTCTAACAAAGACTCCGCGATCCGATCAAGCTTATCCCGCTGTTCGACCATGATCGCGCGGGCCTCTTGATACCGAGCGCTGAGCATATCGGCCACTTCATCGTCGATCTGCTGGGCCTTTTTCTCGCTGTAATCCTTCCGCTGCATGAGATCTCGACCCAAAAACACGTCGCTGCTGGTGTCCGCATAGGACACCGGCCCTAGCCCCGAACTCATTCCATACTCGGTGATCATCCGGCGACCCCAGTTTGTCGCTTGCTCCAAATCATTCGACGCACCGGTCGAGAGGTGGCCAAACACAACCTCTTCCGCGGCCCGTCCCCCCATCGCGTAGCGGATGATGGCCCCAATTTCTTTTTCCGTGTAGTTCAGTCGATCCTCTTCGGGCAGGGTCTGAGTGAGCCCCAGCGCCATGCCGCGAGGAATAATGGTCACCTTGTGGACGGGGTCGGAGTGCTGCGGTGTCATCAGGGCCACTAGGGCATGTCCCGCTTCGTGGAACGCAGTGATCCGCTTATCTTCATCACTCATGATCATACTGCGACGCTCAGTTCCCATGAGAACCTTGTCCTTGGCCGCCTCAAAGTCCATACGCGCAACGCGCTGCGCATTCCTACGCGCCGCCAACAGAGCCGCTTCATTGACCAAGTTCTGCAAATCGGCCCCAACAAAGCCGGGGGTACCTCGGGCCTGGAGCTCCAGGTCGACATCATCAGACAGCGGAACCCGCCGGGTGTGAATTTTCAAAATCTGCAGCCGACCTCGGAGGTCGGGACGGGGCACGACGACACGACGATCAAACCGACCCGGGCGCAAAAGTGCTGGATCGAGCACGTCCGGTCGATTCGTCGCGGCGATCAGGATCACGCCATCGTTCCCCTCGAATCCGTCCATTTCGACGAGGAGCTGATTGAGGGTCTGCTCGCGCTCGTCGTGACCGCCCCCCATGCCCGCACCCCGGTGCCGCCCCACAGCGTCGATTTCATCGATAAAAATGATGCACGGCGCCTGCTTCTTGCCTTGAAGAAACAAATCCCGCACCCGCGATGCACCGACGCCAACAAACATCTCGACGAAGTCCGACCCCGAGATCGAGAAGAACGGAACACCCGCCTCCCCGGCCACGGCACGAGCCAGAAGCGTTTTCCCCGTTCCCGGCGGACCGACCAGCAGAACTCCCTTCGGAATTCGGCCCCCCAGTCGCGTGAAACGTTTGGGCTCCTTCAGGAATTCGATGATCTCCTGCAACTCCGCTTTTGACTCTTCAATTCCAGCGACATCCTTAAAGGTCACGGCCTGCTGATTTTCTGTGAGCAGACGTGCGCGCGACTTACCGAAGCTCATGGCCTTTCCGCCACCGGATTGCATTTGGCGGATAAAAAAGATCCAAAGGCCGATAAAGAGAACCAGCGGGAACCACATAATCAGGACTTGCCGCCACAGGCTCCCCTCATCCTTTTCCTTGGCGGTAACCTTGACCTGTTGCTCCTCGAGCGTGTTGAGAAGATTCTCTCCAATCGACGGCGCGTAAGTGGTGAATTCGGTTGTGTCCACCATTTTGCCGTTGATATTGCCCTCTTCGATCGTCACTTCCGTGACTTGGCCGTCGCGGACAGCCACAATGAAGTCGCTATAGGCTAGGTCCGGCGGAGAATCCGCGTCTTGACGCAGCATCGTGAAGAGAAGGAGCATGACCACGAGGATCACAACCCAAAGAGCCATGTTCTTGTAAAACTGCTGATTCACCGAATTACCTCGGAGCAAAAACCGGTCCAGGACGGGGAACTCTCCCCGACGACCGGTGGGATCAGAAGGGCGGAGTGCGGAGCCTAATGAATGGATTCCTTCCAAGTCGGGGGAGTTCGCTCACCCGGAGGGCCCTCTGGGGAATAACAGGATTCTCCGAAGCATGACCCGGGCCGCGACCTTGCCCCACAGAAGCAACTCTCCGACCAAACAGCCCTTTCAGCTCGGCTCGGAAGATCCTTGCTTCACCCTCAGGATAGCATGTCCGGATTTAGGGTTCTCTGAATCGGAATGGGGCGCCTCACCCCTGCACAGTCGAAAGCCATCGCCTTCGTCCCGAAGCCGAAGCCCCACGGGTAGCTCAAGGACCCGAGCCGGCAGACCAGGCCTTTGGCCTTCAAAAAAGGCCAAAATCCGGTCGATATGCCGCCGGCTGATCTCTCGGCCGCCTCCGGCTTTCTCGAGCAACTGGACCACCAACCGGCGGGCCAGAGCGCGCGGCATCCCCGCCCACCCCCTTCGGAGCACAAACCATTCCTGCGAGCCGGTTTCAACGACCTGCTCCCTCCATGCAGCCGAGACCAGAGAATCGATCCACTCTCCGTCTTCTTTTTGCGCTTCGGCCATTCGCGCCACTGCCCTGAGTAATTGTGGGTTGAACTCGCGAATCAGACCTGGAAGCCAATCTTGGCGAAGCCGATTCCGCGTGTATTGCAAAGACCGGTTCGACGAGTCTTCTCTCCAGCGAAGTTGATGCCGCTTGGCGTAGTCTTGAATCTCATCGCGGGAAACCTCCAAAAGAGGTCGGATCACTCGCCCATCGGCCGATTGCTCTGAAATCCCAGCAAGCCCCTCCGGCGAGGTTCCGCGAAACAACCTCATCAAGATGGTTTCAACATGGTCATCGAGTTGGTGTGCCGTCGCGATCCACCGCGCCCCACCCCGATCGGCCAACTTTCGAAGCGCCGCCGCACGCAAGCGTCGAGCCGCTTCTTGAACAGTCGGGCGAGCCCGTTTTGAAGCTGTCCCCGCCCGCAGAGACCTTGGATCCACTCGAAGGGAGCAAAATTCGACTCCCAGATCCGCCGCCGCATTGGCTACCCACAGCTCGTCCTCATCGGCCTCTTCACCTCGGAGTCCGTGGTGGATATGTCCGGCTACGATCGCCAATCGATGGGTTGCGGCGAGCCCCGTCACGGCGTGCAGCAAAACCGTGGAGTCGACACCCCCCGATACAGCCAGCAGGACCTTATCCCCCGGTTCGGTTAGTCGGCCCAGAGCTCGATCCAACGATTCGATCATCATTCGTCAACAGTACCGCCCTTGGGGCCCCATGGCGTGCCCGCGTCGGTTCCGGTATTACCGTCCACGCCATGCCCGAGGACACTCAACACAACATCTCTCAATGGTCATCCCGCTGGGCGCAAAAGCGTCCAAGAGCCCTCGCTGTTGTTGATGAGGATCGACAATTATCGTGGAAGGATTTTGACTCTCGGATCGCGGCCACCGCGGGCGCATTCACTCAAATGGGAATTCAGAGGGGGGATCGTGTCGCGTTCCTCCTGAAGAATCGCACGGCTTGCTTGGAGATCCTTCTCGGAGCGGCCCGCATTGGAGCCATCACGCTCCCCATGAACCTCCGGCTCTCGGCCCCGGAGCTCGCCTATCAGTTGACCGACTGCCGTCCGCGGCTCCTGATCCACGAGGCCGCCCTGGAAACGACCGTGCAGGAGGCTCTATCCCTTTCGAAACATCGCCCCGAGAACCGACTCCGCACAGGAGGGGACCCCGACGAATTCGAGAGCCATCTGACGGCCGCCGACCCTCAGACCGAATGCGCTCCCGTCCGCCCCGATGCCCCAGCCATTTTAATGTACACCTCAGGCACGACGGGAAAACCGAAAGGTGCGCTCCTTCCCCATCGGAAAGTGCTGTATAACTGCCTAAACGCCGGACTCGATTTCAGCATCCGAGGGTCTGATCGCGTCCTCGTGGTCGCCCCCCTCTTCCACTCTCTCGGCCTACAGATCCTATCCCTGCCTGTTCTCTACGCGGGGGGGACGCTGTTTATCCAAGCCAGCTTTGATCCGGCGCGTGTCTGGGACACGATCGAACAAGAACAAATCACGTACTTTGGGGGCGTCCCCGCCATGCATCAGCGACTCTACGACGCCCTCCGATTGGCCCCGCCTCATCAATGGAAGACCTCGTCGCTTCGCTTTATTTTTACCGCGGGCTCGGCCATCGCGAGCCACCTCATCGAGGCCTTTCATCAACATGACCTCCTCCTGCTGCAAGGCTATGGGCAAACAGAGACCTCAACCTTGTGCTGTCTGAGCCCATCCGACACTCTCCGCAAACCCGGCAGTGTAGGCACACCGGTTTTCCACGGAGAAGTTCGGGTCATCACGCCCGAGACCAGGCCCCTGGCCCCCGAACACTGGCAAGATGTCGAAGTGAATCAACCGGGAGAAGTCGTTGTCCGCGGCTTGATCACCATGCTGGGCTATTGGGAAAATCCGGAGGCCACCGCCGAAACGTTGATCGACGGTTGGCTATGCACGGGCGACCTTGCCCAGCTGGACTCAGAGGGTTTCCTGACCCTCGTGGGACGATCCCGAGAGATGTACATCTCCGGTGGCGAAAACGTCTATCCAGCGGAAGTGGAGGCGGCCTGCCGAGAGCACCCACAGATTCGCGAGATCGCGGTCGTCGGCGAACCTGATCCACGCTGGGGTGAAGCCGGCCGCGCCCACGTACTCCTTGAACCCGGCCCGCGCCTCTCCCTGTCGGCGCTCCAATCCTGGGCTCGCTCACGCCTCGCCGCCTTTAAGATTCCGCAGACGCTCGTAATCGAAGAGAGTCTCCCACGAACCGCCAGTGGCAAGGTGCAGAAGCATCTATTGAGACCCTCCGGCCCGAGCTGAGAACGTCCCAGGGCATCACGAGAAGCCGTTCTCGGGTGCCCGGTGTGGTGGTAGCGACGGTTGGACTTGAACCAACGACCTACGGCTTATGAAGCCGCCGCTCTAACCGACTGAGCTACGCCGCCTTGGGCTTCAAAGGATTCACGAACGCGTCCCCCTCGAACGGCGGCGCAGAGTAGCGCAGTCCTCTTGAGGCGGAAGTGCTGCCGCCCCCATCAAGGGGGTGGAGCCGGCCCGGCTGGCCCAGCCGGCTGAAGGGCTTCCTCGAGGGCGGAGACCCTGCGCTGCAAATCCAGCAGGTTCACGCGGGAATCTGGCGCCGCCGCGCTTTCGGTCACCGGAGAACCCGGGCGATACTGCGGGATCGCGAAGCGGGTGACCTTTCCAACCAGGTCTTTCAGGTCCGGAATCACCTCGCCAATGCTGCCCGAGTGAACAAAAATTTCGCGCAAGGTGGCCCCCTGCTGGCCCTCGGCGGTGCTCGCCGCCTGCATATCGAGACTCGCGCCCTCGCCAAAGCGGGTAAAAGAACCGAACAAAACAAAGTTGGCCTGTTGCGCTCGCCCCTCTTCTATCGCGCGTTCAAGATGAGTCGTCGCGAGACTGGCATCATCGGCCCAAATGACTTCAAAGTTATCCTCTTGAATAAAACGCGTGACCAACATGTCGGATAGCCCCTCCCTCAAATAAGCGGGATTTTCCGAACTGTGTACGACGATTGGAAGTAAGAGCAGCTTCGGCTTCGCCTGGACCTCAACTTCATCCTGGGCCAGAGAAACAGCAGCGCTCAACACCACCAATAAAGCCATGCACCCAGCCAGCGAATGCGCGACACGGCGTGTCCAAGATCGCCGGAGCTCGCTGTTCACTTTTTCAGGGTGCAGATTTCTGGCGCAATCCAACGCTGTTCCCCCTCTTTGATCAGCGCGGCGGTCAAGGGACGGAGCCATTCTCTAACGCTCCAGATCCCTGTAACACAACGGCCGAGAGCGCGATTGTCTGGAATCGAGCGCTCAGCGTCAAGCAGAACCCTAAACCCCACCATCCCCGGCCACAGGGAGCACAACGGTAAAGGTGGCGCCTTCTCCGGGGCGACTTCGGACGCCGATCGAACCCCCATGATCAGCCACGATCTGATGGGCAATCATGAGGCCGAGACCGGTGCCTCGATCGGGGTCTTTGGTCGTAAAAAAGGGATCAAAAATTCGGTCAATGTATTCGGACTCGATTCCAGCCCCGGAGTCGCTCACAACCATCTGGACGCGATCCTCCAGCTGACCGGTGATCGGTCCGACGCGGACTTTGACCCCGCCGCCGGAGTCACAGGCCTGCACCGCATTCATCAGCAAATTCAGCAGAACTTGGTGAAGTTGATCGCGGGAGCCCAAGACTTTGGGTAGGGCGGGTTCGAAATCGACCGATAGATCCACCCGGGCCGACTCCGCCTCCGGCCGGGTCAGTTCAATGACTTCTCGGGCCAGCTCGCCAAGGTCCACGAGACCACGCTCAACGCGATCCCGCGGGCTTCCGTCTCGGGCAAGCCTCGACATTGTCGACACCAAACCTCGAATTCTCTCTAGTTCGGAGACTGCGAGCGCGTGATAATCGCTCCAAAACGACGGATCCACTTCGTCGCGCTTCTCCGGCGCCAACGTGAGAAAGGTCTGCAGCGAGACCAGTGGATTGTTGATCTCATGCGCAATTCCTGCCGCCATCGTGCCGAGGGTGCCCAAACGGTCCGCCCGCAACACCTGCCGTCGCGAATCCCGAAGGTCCTCAACCAATCGAGCATTTTCGATCGCAATCACGGCTTGAACCGCGAGGCCGTCTAGCAGCGTCCGGTCGTCCGCACCCAAGCGACGCCCACCACTTCGATTATCGACCGCGAGCACCCCGATCGGTCCGTTGCTTCCCATCAATGGGACAACCAGAATTTCGTCCGCTGCCACCTCACGGACCCATTGCCGTATACCGGGCTCGCAGTTTTCGAGAGCGTCGGAACGAAGCGTCTGAAACTGTCCCGCCGCCACATTCTGAAAGAAATCAGGAGCCTCAGCGCGGACAAGCTCAACCTCTCGAAGGCGAGGAGCTAGATCCCCCTCACTTGGAGCCTCGCCGCGCCACATAAGCCGCTCTCCGCCTTCCTCCCAAAACAAAAGAGCTGCGCCATCAAAGCCGAGCTCATCGTGGGTCGCCCTCAACAACAAATCGATCAGCCGGTCAAGATCAATCTCTCGATGCAGCGCTTTAGAGAGTTGATTCAGCAACGTCAATTCATTGAGAATCGTTGATCTCTCGCGCTCCAATGCGTAGCGCTCAATCGCTCGACATACGGTCACCCGCATGTCTTCAGGTTCCCAGGGCTTCGGCACATACCGATAGATGCTGCCGTCGTTGATGGCCTCGCCCAAAATCTCGGCATCACCGTAGGCGGTCACCAAAATTCGGATGGTTGTCGGGTCGAGGGATCGAACTCGACTGAGAAACTCAACCCCCGAAACCTCTGGCATCCGCTGATCCGAGAGCACGACGGCCACCGGATTTTCATTCAGAAGGCGAAGCCCCTCCTCGGCGCTCTGCGCGGTCAGAATCGAGAACTGACGACGAAACGCCAACTCAAAAACTCGGAGATTTTCCGGCTCATCGTCCACGTAGAGCACGGGAAATTCCCGGTGATCGAGAACTGGCTTAGATTGCTGCTGCACCTTCATCCTCCGTCATGGAGCCGGATCGGGATCCATTTCAAACCTTCGGCTTCAGGCGAGGCTCCGTTGAGCAAAAATCTTCAAAGCCGCCGGTTTTCGCAGGCAGCCGCCGTTCCGGGCAGGGAATCCCCCGAGGGGGGGCTATCGTCTCGCCTTCAGGCAGGCTGAAACAGCCGCGCTCAGTGCCCCCCTGGATCCTGAGTTGTCCAGCCGTTCATCCAAAAGGGCCTCGACCGCATCCAACTGTTGACCCGCTTCGTCCGCGCTATGACGCTCCCGTTCCTCGAAGGTCCGCATCGCATCCAAATTCTCAGGATCGCCAGGTCGACCACGCTCTTGCATCCGCGCGAAGCGCACATCGATTGGAGCCTCCACCCAAATTAACCAAAAATCTGGATGCACTGCACGAAGCGCCTGAACCTCCGCCGGGTGACGAATCGAGTCAATCGCATGATCCGTCCCTGGGCTCAGCTGCTGAGCCAAGGTGTCGGCAAGCACCGCGGTTCCGCCCTCTCGGCGCAACTCGCGCCCCACCTCGATCATGCGGTCCCGCGTCTCACTCACACCTCTTTCGGCCAACACCTGGCGAATCACGTCAGAGAGCGAGTGGACCGTAAAGCCGTGGGAGGCAAGCGTCTCGATGACCGCTCCTTTTCCGGCCCCATTCGGCCCCGCGACCCCGATAATCATTTTTCTCCCCCTCGGGCCAAGATAGCAGCCTCGAAGCAGCGCCGGTTCCGATTGCGTCCTCGCCCATGCTCTGGCACGTTGATGAGATGCGTGTGCTGATCACTGGAGCGCGAGGCTTTGTCGGTACCCGACTGAGTCATCGACTGCAAAACTCGGGATTTGAGCCGGTGGGTGTCGACGTCGAAGAGATGGATATCCAGGAACTGGACTCCGTCACCCACACGCTCCGAAAGGAACAGCCCGAGGCGATTATCCATCTTGCGGGAATCTCGTTCGTTCCGGCCGCAGAGGCGGACCCCAGCCTGGCCTGTCGGGTCAACTTTGGCGGGGCGCGAAATCTCCTCGATGCGATGGCCCAGCACGCCCCCAAGGCCCGAATCCTTCTGGTCGGATCCGGGGAGCAGTACGCGGCCAGCGTTCCGGGCGCCCCCCCGACGAACGAATCCGCTCCCCTCGACCCCACCTCCGTGTACGCCCTCACAAAGACCGCAGCGGATCTAGCTGGCGAGGAAGCCGCCCATCGCGGGCTCGACGTGATTCGCGTTCGACCCTTTAATCACACGGGCGCCGGTCAACCGGATTTTTTCGTCGCCCCCGAGTTTGCCCGCCAAGTGGCTGAGATCGAACAGGGTCAACGCGAGCAGATGGAGGTTGGGAACCTCGAGAGCATCCGCGACATCCTCCACGTCGACGATGTGGTCGATGCGTATGTTCGGCTGCTCGCGCCCGAGATTCCCATCGGGGCCTATAACGTGGCCAGTGGCGTGGGAACCCGGATCGGTGATTTGATCGAAATGCTCCGCGAACGCAGCACCGCCGATATCCGTGTCACTCAAGATCCTGCCAAGACCGGCCGCGCCACCAACGCTCGAGTCGGCGACGCCACAAAGCTCGCCACCGCTACGGCCTGGCGTTGGGAAAGAACAATTTCCGACACAATGACAGAGCTGCTTGACTATTGGCGAGGCGCCCTTCGCGAAGACCGAGGGCACTGACCCGAATCCGATTTGAGCGTCAGGCCCCACGCCGGAAAACGGGAGCGATCCAGACGGCACCCGAAGCATCCGTTTCCGCCCGAATCCCTGCCTCACAAAGGCCCCGCCGGGCCAGAATTTCGCCGACGTGTTCTTCATCTCCCTCGAGAAGCCCCGCGAGCACCAGCGAGCCGCCCGGTGCCACCGCATCGGCAAGTGGGTCCAAAATCGGCAGCATTTCACTCTTCAACAAATTGGCAAAAACCCAGTCGAAACTTTGCCCAGCCACCGATTCAATCCCGCCGACAAAGCTCTCAAACCCCCGCAGCACACCGTTCTGCCTCGCCACCGCCTGGGCCTCGGCAACCGCGACCGCATCGAGATCAAAGGCCACCACACGCGTGGCCCCCAGAGCCAAAGCCGCGAGGGCGAGCACCCCGCTGCCCGTCCCCACATCCAAAACCTGAGTGCCCTCGCCGTTGGAATCCTGGCTCCCCGCCAGCTTGTCGATCCACTGCAGCACTAACCGGGTGGACGCATGCCCTCCGGTCCCGAAGGCCTGCCCCGGATCAATCCAAATCACTCTCTGACCGGGCGGGCCGTGATAGTCGACAAAGGATGGCGCGACTGCGAGGCGAGGAGAAATCTCGATCGCCTTGAGGCCCGCCTTCCAAGCCTCGCTCCAGTCCGCCTTCCCCACAATCACCCGATTGCCCCAAACGACGCCATCGGCCACGAACGGGTCCAAGCGAGCCCGCAAATTGGACTCCTCCTGAACACCCACGTAGAGATCAAGGTCCACCCGGCTCCCCTGCTCACGCTCCTCGATCCCGAGGGCTCCGAATTCCCAAGCCTCAGCCATTAATCGCTCGGCCAGATCCCGACTTGGGGTCCGCACATTCAGACAGACCACATCGGGTTGAGTCCTGCCCGTCACCATGTGTGCCCACCCATCACAATTTTGTCTGGCCGCCCTCGACCAGTCCTTGGAACACCTGAAGGCACGCCTCGGTATCCACAAGGGCGTCGTGAGCGCCCACGAGCTCCTGACCCGTGAAGTATTGGTACGCTTCGGCCAGCGTCGGCCATTTATACGAGTCGTACTTGCCGGGCAACTTCAGCACATCCGTTGACTCTTCCTTCGTGCAAATTAATTTTTTGCCACCCATGCGGCTGGGCTTTCCGCCTAAGCGGTGAAGCGCTGTCAGCATCACGGATTGATCGAATTCCAAATTGTGCGCCACGATCAAATCGGCCTGAACACAGCACTGGTTAAAGAGCGATCCAGCGACGACCAGAGGCACCCCAAACGCTTCGCAGTCTTCCTCGCTGATTCCATGGGCTTCACGGGCACCCGGGTCAATTTTTTGCCCTTCCGGAAGCTTGACCAGCATTGAGTGACGCGCTCTGGGCTCCCAGCGCTCCACGTCCACGAGAAGCATGCCAAGCTGGATCAAGTGTGGTTGGCTTGGATGCTCGATGGGTCGACGGCGCTCGACCATACCCGTCGTTTCCGTATCAAAAATCAGCGCTTTCAATTTCTTCCTTCCTGCTCCAGACTCGACTAGCGGCGGCGACCCCGAGCCCGTATCGAGCTTCTATGCGGTGCCCAGCGAACGTGCCACAACCTTCCAGCCCCGGCGAGTGCTTGCTTTCTGGGTCGCTCCGAATCCGCTTTAATGGTTCCTGCCTGATTCCGACAGCCTCAGGCTCACGAAGGAGGGGATCGCCGTGCCCGAGTGGTGGAACAAACCAACCGCCCCCGCACAACAACCGGGGCTAAAAAGCAGGCTTCTCTCCAGACCAATCGGCCGCTTCGGCCTGATCCTGCTCAGCCTGCTGGCTTGGGCTCACCCCGCCCCGGCTGAACCCACGGCCCTCGAGATCATGACCCGCGTTAATGATCGGGAAACCGGCTATTCCGAGACCGCGACCCTGGACATGGTGCTCGAGGACTCCAGAGGTCATCAGCGGCGCCGCAGCCTCAAGAGTTTTTCCCGCGACGTCGAAGGAAGCAGTCAAAATATTATTTTTTTTCTGGCGCCTGCCAATTTGAAAGACACGGCCTTTCTCACTTACGACTACGACGACCCCAATCACGACGACGACCAGTGGCTTTACCTCCCTGCTCTGCGACGAACGAAGCGGATCGCCGGCGGCGACCGAAGCGACAGCTTTATGGGTTCAGATTTCTCTTACGCTGATATGACCACGCGCCCACTCAACCGCTACGCCTACTCGCTGATGAAGGAAACCGACGTCAATGGAATTCCTGCCTGGCAGATTGAAGCCATCCCCAATGAGGAAGAAACCAAGGAAACAGGTTATACGCGATCTATTTTATTCGTTCGCCAAGACAACTACGTTCCGATCCGAGGAGTCAACTGGGTCAAGAAGGGCAAGAGGCTCAAGTATTTCGACGTCGAACGCCTAGAACAGATCGACGGAATCTGGGTCGCGACCCAAATTTCCATGACGACCAAGAAGGGCAAGAAGACCCTCCATAGAACACGGATCCGCCGTGAGAACGTTACTTTTAATCAACCTCTCGATGCTCGCCTCTTCACCGCTCGCAGCCTCGAAAGGGGGATCTGAAGCCCGCCCTGATCGATGACTCTTTCTCAATCACTCCCCCCCTCGCTCCGAGTTGCCGCCGCCGTGACGGGCTTACTGCTCACACAAGCAGCCTATGGGAGCGATCCAACAGCGGGCCACCTCCAGAGCGATCCTGCGCTGCCACCGTCGGCCCAAACGGCCACAGACGACTCGGAGATGGATCCGGCGACCGACGCCGATGACTGGAACGAAATCCTCAATGGATTTCCAGAGAAGAAGCAACAGGCGCCAACTCCTGTCCTGGCGAAGGAAGACTCCGACTGGTTGGATCAGCATCTTCAACTCACCGGGTCCACGAGCCTCGGCGTCTCCTATAACGTGATCCCACATTTTGCCACCGTTGGCCCCGACTCCGACCCTGCTGCGGGAATCCCTGGCACCTACTTCGGCAACCTCCAACGACTTCGGGCTCGGGGCGACCTCCAAGCGGACTTGATCCTGCCGTTCAATCTGCGGGCTCGCCTGCAAGCGTTCGGCTTTTACGATTTTGCCTTCCTGATCCATGGCCGAGACCGCTACACCGAAGAGGTCCTGCAAGACTATGAACTGCAGGGCGAGATTCTCGATTTCTGGATCGCGGGCTCGTGGGGTCCGCACCTGGATTTCAAGTTCGGACGCCAAGTCGTCAACTGGGGCCGATCGGACACTCTCCGGGTCACCGATGTCATCAATGCTCTGAACAATCGAGAGCCCGGCCTCACGGACATCGAGAACCTTCGGCTTCCCAGCACAATGGCTCGAATCGATGCCTATTGGAAAAGATTGAGCGCCAGCTTGCTTGTGATTCCCGAGATCCGCTACGACTACGATCCGCCCCCAGGCAATGATTTTTACCCGGCCTTCGATGTCCGCGACATTCCTTACCCGCCCGCGGATTCTCCCCTCACTCGAGATCAACTGGCCGCGCTGCTGGCCGCAAGCGCCGCCGCGGCTTTTTCGCAAAACCCGCCTTCCCTGCGAGCCCCTCAATGGGGCGCAGTACCGGAGCTGGGTCTCTCGATCAGCGGAATCTTTCGAGGTTGGGACTTGTCGTTCTATCTCGCGCGTCTGTATCAAAACAGAACAACGCTGATCATCAACCTGCCCTCACTCACCGAAGGAGGACTCTTCACCGATGATGATCTTGTGACCCTCATCGGAGCGGGCGGTAACTACACATGGGGGGGCTGGCTCTTCAAGGCCGAAGCAGCTTGGATCGACGAGCTGGACTACGTCTATTTAACCCCCCGCGAAGCGTGGACGCCGAGTGCGCCCATCCCCGCCTACGAGCTTAGGCGCAGCCGGTTCTCTCGCCTCGACTGGATGCTCGGCGTCGAGTACTACGGTTTTAGCCATGTCATGATTGCCCTTGAATTGGCTCATCGTCATGTGTTTGGCTACGAGTCCGAACTGCAATATCTGCCCAACTACGTCTACGAGAACAATGTCGAGCTGGCTCTCAGAGTCACCTCGGAGCATTTTAACGGAAGACTCCGCCCCACTCTCCTCACCCTACTTCTCGCAAACGAGCGGGGCTTCGCCGGAGGAACTCTGCGACTGTCCGCGGACTACGAATTCGCTGAGGGACTGATCGGAACCCTCGGCTATCTGCACTTCTTTGGGTCGGAGCAGCTTCCCTTTAACACCTGGGATCAGAACAACCGACTCTTTGGCAAACTCAAATACAGCTTCTGAATCGTCAGGCAGGGCTAACGCACCCCAATTAAAGGATGGGTCTGCGGAATGAGTCGTACGTCACAAAGCCGCTCTCGCGCCGACCTCAGCCAATTCAACACCACCGGAGCCTCTAACCCGGCCCGCACACCGCCCGCGGGCGTGACCGGCTGCAGAATCAGCGGCGTCTCCGGATCCACCTCGTCAATCATCTCGCAAACTTGCTCAAGATCGGAAACCGAAGTCCGGTCCGAAATCACCCATTTCACATAAACCGAATCCGCCACGTCCTTGGCTGACCGAAGGAAATCGCGGTGGGCTTGGGCGAAATGGGGATATCGGTCCGGCACCGCGCTCCGTACATCGGCCGGCGACTTCCAATCCATCGAAATAACATCCAATCGGCTACCGAGGCGCTTGAGTCCATCCACGGCCAGACCATGGGTTTCCAAGTGCGCGCGAAGTCCGTCACCTCGCACGGCTCGGGCCAACGCGCTCACCCAATCAACCTGCAGGAGCGGCTCGCCTCCCGTCAAGCTGACAAAATCTCCGGCCTGGGGAGACAAATCAGAAATCGCTGTCAGCACCCTTTCAAAGGAAACTGGGTTCTGCTCGACCTGGTCCGGCCCACCAGTCGGGTCCTGAAAGCGACACTGGTCAGCAGGCGTCCATGTATGGGGAGTATCGCACCATCGGCAACGAAGATCGCAACCGCCAAAACGGACGAACACCGTCGGCGAGCCCACGAAGGGCCCCTCTCCCTGAGCCGACCAAAAGACTTCGACCACATTCCCGGCCGGAACCGACATCTTCGTCCTTTTAACGCTCGAGGATAGAACGCCCCATGGCAATCTCACCGATCACTTCGTCTAGCCGAGCCGGATTGGCGTCGAGATTCCTCACCTGAAAACGCGCCACGTGATCATCGTTTGGTAGGTCGGTCACCCAAGCGAGCTTGTTGCCCAAGTGTTCGATCAGCGCACAGACGTCAAGCATCCTTTTACTGGCCGGCTCTTCTCCTGCCAAGATAAACCGCTCCGTTCCTTCGAGGCGCACGAGCGATAGCTGGGTCTCTAATCGCTCACGAGTGATGCGACCTACCAAATAAGGATCAAGGTGAGCGGGTGCGGTCATGACGGCCATCCCGAATCCCACAAAATGAACGATGCGGAAGTCCTGCGCGTTCACGAAGGCGACTTCCTCGGGAATCGAGGGGGCTTCGATATCCGCAGCCTCGCGCGTCAACTCACTTGGGCGACCGGTCAAGACCGCAGCGACCTCGCTCCGCACATCGCCCCGCTTGTCCGCCGCCTTCTCAAGACGCCACCACCACAGACGGCCCCACCGCTCATAATCATGCTGACTGAAGCGGGCCGTCGCGAGATCCACGAGCTTGTCGGAAAAACGACTTCTCCGCGTGCACGTTCGAAGAACAGCGGGCAACGAGGTTCCCGCACCAGGGGTATGGTGGACCGCCGACTCGCCGAGCGTTTGCTTCAGCGCATAATCATCTTCAGGGGGCCACTCATGATGGTCGTACCAGCTAATCCGATCGCGGTAAAGACCCGCTGCTTGGAGCACATCGATCGCCGGCGAGGGGACGAAACCCACCACGTGAATGGGAACATCATCGCCCAAGTCTGTCGCCACCTCTCGAAAAAACGACATCAGCTCGTCTTGAGGAAAGATCCACAACCCTTCAAGTAATCGGATATCTCGTGCAAGCAAAACGGCTGCAAGCAGAGAATCCCGATCAGCACAGGCAACGATAACCGCCCGCCGCCGAGGCCTCGCCGCCTCTGTTACGGACTCGACTTCAACAGCGCTCCCCATCGACAGGGTGGCCGAAAGAACCTCCTCTTCATCGTCGTCTTCGTCGACCTCCGGGGCCTCATTTGCTCGGCGGCGATTGGAGCCCGTGTCCGCCTCGAGCTCAGCCGGAAGATCGGAGAGGGTGTCTTCGATTTCGTCGTCGTGAAGGTCTTCATCTGCGTCTTCTCGTGACGTGGAGAGTTCCGGGGAAGCCTCCGCACTTTGCTCCAATTGCCCTTCAGCCTGCTTGGCATCGTCGCTCCCCTTCCGTCCCCGCCGACGATTTCGCCCCCGGCGACGACGTCCATCCGGCCCATCACTCGAGCGACTCGATTCCTCCTGCCCGTCATCGAGATCAAACAGGGAGAGCTCCTCAAAGCCCTCCGGCGCATCCTCGGCCTTCGGCTCGCTGTCCTCGGCTGAAGCAGGGCCCTCACCCTCTTTCGGATTGCCCCGCTGACGACCGCCGCGGCGACGGCGACGAGACCGGCCCCGTGAAGCGTTCTCTGCAGAATCGCTCTCGGCCTCTGCCCCTCGCTTGGATTCGGTCGCCTCCTCGCCCCCCTCTCCGGCTCCGTGACGCTCCCGTCCCTCAGCCGAATCAGAAGCAATGCGCGAACGGCCGCGACCGCGACCTCGCCGATTCATGCGATCTCGGATCGACTGCATTGCCTCCTCAGCCGCCACAGCCGTCACGGTCAAACCGCGGGCACCATCGATTTCGACCGTGAACAAATCATGCGCCAAGGCCAAGCCGGACAAAGCCCGAATCGCCCCTGCGGTAAATTGATCGGCCGCGAGAACAATTCGAGGCGAATCGAAGCGAACCGGCGCCAGAGCATGCCCAAGGATCGTGGGCAGACTGGGCTTCAAGGTTTGAAAGCAATCCAAAAAGGCGCCCACTTCGACAAGGCCTAGCTTTTTTCGTGCGGCCGCAACAACCGGTCGCCCCTGCTCATCCACCCCGACCAGGTCCACGGCATCGTGATCACCGCCCCCGACGGGCCAAACCACCCCGTCGCGCAAGTGACATGCACTCTCCAGAATCGCGACAAGCCGAGTTCGAAGCCCATCCTCTCCATCTCGAACTTTACGATCGTTGACGCGACGCCGTATCTGCCCCTCCAACGCATCCAATGCAGCGGACAAGGTCTCCCTCTCGATCGTCGCCGTGCTGCGCTGCGGGTGATGCGTAATCAAAGTGGGCACACCTTGATCTACTCGGATCTCTGCAATCCGTCGCGCCATCACGACCAACTCGACGCTCTGCGGCGTCCCCCGGACGGCTCCGCCGTGCTTGACGGCAAGCCCCGACAGCGCCGTCACGCTTCGACGAAACAGGTCTCGATCGGACGCGGTTACGCCTTGATCGATCACTTGCTGAAGCGGAACCACCGCCGCATCAAGGGGCGCCTCGGCCTCCACACCATGCGAACGATCCGACAGACTGGGCAACTCGATTGGGCGAAGCGAGTAAGGCAGCTCGGCCCGAATCAGCGCGAGGCGCCTGCGCGCTGCCACGCTCCACTGGGGCGCGACAACAAAAATTTGCCCCGAAAAGGATTCTTCTTCCGCCAAACGCGCGCCGGTGGCCAAAGCCGCAAGCAGGGCGTCGCCCGCAAGCTTGGGAGACACCACTGCAACGGTCCCAGCCGCCTCTGAATCGGCCTCAGCCGCGCGCCCCACCACTGCCAACGAAGAGGGGACATCGTCATGTTCGAGGGCCTCAAAAGCCACTTCGCCCAAAACTTGGGACTGGCTCAGCCGGCCCAGCCAAAGCGACGCATCTAAGGGATTCGGCCCGTTAGTTTTGGACGCCCCACCGCGTCGTCTCCGAGAGAACCGCTTCATCGTATTAATCCTCACCCCCGCCTTCAGGCGACTCAGCACCCAGGCGTTTTTCCAAGTCTTGCGTGAGCGCCTCGGCGACGACGCCGACCAGCGCTTGCACAGCAGGGTTTTCCTGCCCTTCAGTTCGCCTCAACGCATTCGCGCCGGCGAGACAACTCCGGGCTTTTTCTTCCTGCCCTCCCCGCCAGTACACATACGCGCTTTCATCAAGTCTCTCCGCGTAGGCGTCGGCGGCCTCGCCAGCGTAGAGCGGCATCAGGCGATTCTCGAACTCGATTTTCCACTCAGCCGCACCCAGGGCCGGCTTCTCGCTGACCTCTGCCTGCACAGCAACGAGTACCTCCTCAAGCTTTGAAGGCGCCGGGGGCCAGGGTCCGATCTCACGATCCTGAATCGCTTGAACAATTACGTTCTCGACATCCGCCGGGCGCTGGCCGCCGTCTAGTTGAGCCCGAACCAATTCCCCCGGAGTCCGGCCAGTCGGATTGCTGATCATGAGGCTGCGGCGCCACTCTGCAAAAGACTTGGGAAGAGGCCGATCCGAGGGGTGACACTCCACGGTCCGGGTCACCAGCGCTCGCACTGCATCGGGCCCTGCCTCAACCGCCGTATAGTCGCCCCGGCGCGTGGTCACGTCCCGGACAAAATCGCGAACTTGGCGGCGACCGGCCCGGTAGACCTGAAAGTCGGCAAGGCCCCGAACCGGGTCGAGCAGCGCTTCGAATACTTGGGCGCCGCCACCCGGAGATGATTCGACAAGATAAACGAGACGGCTTCCCCTTGGATCAAGAGGCGAGACGTAGCCCGCCGAAATCGCTTGCTCCAAATCGGGCAGACGAGCCACCTTGCCTTCGCTTTGGGCACCCGGCCCGATCTCAAGGCCGCGGGAACGCGCAGCGTGATGAACCTTTCTCACGACCTTCCGCCCTGCTTTCGGCAAGCTCGACTCATCGAGTGCGGCGATCACCTCGAGGCCCAGCGGTGCCTCAAGCCAAGCCATCGCCAACTCGCCGGCTTCGGCGGGCGCATGGTTCATCATCCAGTCCAGAACGCGTTCCGCAGCCGGACCATCGAGATTCACCAACAGCTGCTGGGGGTCTCCATTCGCCGGCCGAATCTGGTCGGCATCCGCAGGAAGCGCTTCCGCTGCATTTTCGAGCCGCTCAGGCAGACTCATTTCTCTCTTCCATTTCAATGAATCGGACAAAAAAAATCAGGCCGCTCCAGCGGACCGCTGAAGCGCTGCGGATGTTACCCGAAGGGCCTCTCGATGCCCGCCGTGCCTCGAAAAAGCTCAACCCCACTTTTTAAATCGACAGAATGGGGTCCTGATTCGAGCCGAAGAGTTTCTGGTGCTCTGCGACGGCAAAACGGTCGGTCATCCCGGCGACGTAATCCGCGATCACCCTCTTCTCTGCCTCGTCCTCGAAGCGTTTTCGAATTCGATCGGGCAGAACCTCGGGATTCTTCGAAAAACCCAAAAACACTCGCTCGACGACCTCTTCCGCCTGGCGAGTCCTCTGGGTGACACTTGGGTGATTGTAAAATCGGTCAAACAGGAACGCCTTTAACTCCCGCCGCCCCCTGTCTAGACCCGGCGAGAGACCCACCAGCTTGCTCGGATGCGAGCGAACAGAGTCCGCGGATCGGACTTGGGCTTCCTCCAAATTTTTGATCGTTTGGCCCAACAGATCCGTCACCAAACGATCAATCAGGGACGCGACCACGCGACCCCGTCTCAGCGGGTCCGCGATCCCCGGAAATCGATCGTGCACCGCCCGCGTCACCTCCGAGACGAGCGGCAAATCCATCAGCATTTGAAAATCAATCAGCCCGGCACGAAGCGCATCGTCCAAGTCGTGATTCACATACGCGATTTCATCGGAGGCATCCGCCACTTGCGCTTCGAGCGATCGGCTGGCTTCAAGCGAAGGCAATCTCACGGGGTGCTCCCAGTGGCAGCCGTGCTTCAAAATTCCTTCTCGTGTCTCCTCGCTGAGATTCAGGCCCGGCGCAGACGGGTCACGGATCTCAAGAAGATCCACCACACGCAGGCTCTGCCGGTTGTGGTCAAAGCCTCCGTCGTTCGACAGCAAGCTGGCCAGAACGCGCTCGCCGGCGTGCCCAAAGGGCGTGTGTCCGAGATCATGGGCCAATGCAATGGCCTCAGCGAGATCTTCATTGACCCGCAAAGCCCGTGCAATGGTTCGGGCAATTTGAGCACCCTCTAGCGTGTGGGTCAGGCGATTGCGGAAGTGATCACCTTCGTGCCGCACAAAGACCTGGGTCTTGTACTGAAGGCGTCGAAAGGCCGTGGAATGCACGACGCGATCTCGATCTCTCTGAAAGGCCGTGCGGACTGGATGATCGGCCTCCGGAACCAAACGTCCACGGGACAGCCCACTCTGACACGCCCAGGGTCCGAGGATTTCGTGTTCGTTTCGGACGCGCTCCTCGCGTCCCAAAACACCCCAATCCGAGGAGCCCGTCATTCGGATTCCCCCGCGTCGCGCAAGATGTCCCGCAGCGCCTGCCTCGAATCTTGACCGATTTCACTGGAAGACTCGATATCTGGACCGAGCCGATCCATTGTGAGGACCCCCCACAACGCCCCGAGGCCGAGAACAAACGCAAAAAGCGTCCAGGCCCAGAGTTGCCGATTGGGCCCCTGGGTCTTCTGACTCCTCCCGGAACGGGCCCCCGACTTCTTCCTTGAACCACGCGCCGGGCTCACACTCCCCTCCCGGGAGTGACGCTGAGGCCACTCCCTGTCGCCCTCGCGGCCACTCGGGTCGCCTTGCATCGAAAAAAGCTTGCAACTCGGGGCTGATAGACAAAAGCGAACGTACGAACTGAGCCTTGTGCTGTCAACGGGGCTCGGATTTCCGGCGGCGGCAGACCGACTCTCGCTGCTAGATTCGTCCCATGGACTCTCAGCAACCCGTTCGCTCTGCCTCCCTCCCGCATCGCCTCCTCCTTGGACCCGGACCGTCCAACGTCCATCCTCGTATCCTGGAAGCAATGTCGAAGCCCCTGGTTGGACACCTTGACCCTCATTTTTTGGGTTTGCTGGATGAAATCCAAGGCTCCCTCCGCCCGCTCTTTGGCACGTCGAACCGCTTCACCCTGCCGCTGTCGGCAACCGGCAGCGCGGGCATGGAAGCCTGCCTCGTCAATTTACTCGAACCTGGCCAGCGCATACTCGTCGGCGTCAATGGTGTCTTTGGCGGACGAATGGTGGAAGTCGCCACTCGGGCCGGGGCCGAAGTTCATGCCGTCAAAGCGAACTGGGGTGACCCCTTGGACGAGCAAGCCATGATCGAGGCGATTCAAAGGATCCGGCCCGAGGTTGTCGCGTTTGTCCATGCTGAAACCTCAACCGGTGTGCACCAGCCCATCCCGGAGATCACTCGAGCCGCCCAAGAAATTGGCGCTTTCGTAGTCCTCGACTGCGTGACCTCACTCTCAGGTGTGCCCGTCGAACTGGACAAGTGGGGGGTCGACGCGGCCTACAGCGGGACGCAAAAGTGTTTATCCTGCCCTCCTGGCCTGTCGCCCATCAGTTTTTCAGAGCGGGCCCTCGCCCGAGTTCGAGCGCGATCGACACCAGTCCAAAGTTGGTACCTCGATGTCTCGTTGCTGGATGGCTACTACGGAGGCGAGCGGGTCTACCACCATACGGCACCCATCAGTGCACTCTATGGTCTCGCTGAGGCGCTTCGGGTCATCGAAGATGAAGGTCTTCCGGCCCGAATCCGACGCCACCAAGAGGCCGGCGAGGCTCTGGTGGAAAGCCTCGCCCCGTTCGGCTTCACACCCCTCGTCTCGGCTCAGTATCGCCTTCCCATGCTGACCACGCTGCGTCTCCCCGAATCCCTGCCCCCCCAAGAGGAGGCCGCCCTGCGTCGACGCCTCCTGGATCACCACAACATCGAGGTCGGGGGCGGGCTTGGGGAACTGGCTGGACAGGTCTGGCGTGTTGGATTGATGGGAGAAAATGCCCATCTCGAGTCCGTCGGTCA
>NHEP01000128.1 GCA_002171515.1 bacterium TMED88
AACTCACCCACAGCCACACACGTGTCATTCCGCATCCTTCCCAAGGTTGACGGAATGATCCTATCAGGAGCAGGCTCGATCTGGGGTGAAATCTCATCATCCAGACTGAAAACTGCACCAAAAAGCCCTTCGAATGAGCCCATTCCTGATCAATCTCAATCAGAGGGGGGACCCCGTTTGGAAAAGGGGGGGCGGGAATCGGGCGACTAGACATCGCCGCTGCGCTGGCGTGCGTATGGATCCACATCATTTAAGCGGATCAAATCACACTCGGTTTTCCGGAATGAGTCTGTTCAGAGCCGTCCCCAGCGACTGAAGTCGGGGGCTGAGAAAAAACGCAACTTTACGATGAAAGAATTGTTCAACAGACAAAAGAGCAAGGCGCCTGGGCCGGATTCGACCCACAAAGGTTGCGCATGAAAAAGCTTGAGACATCGAAATCCGAACTCAAACGTCAAGACCGCTTAATGATGTTTTGGACACCTTCGCTGCGGGTCTACTCGCAACGAACCCACCGTATCCCTGTGCAGGGGGGCCTCACCCGTGCCGCTGCTCTCGTGGCCGGGCCATTCGCTTCTGCCCGTATCGGGTGTGGGTTGAAGTGGGCCCGGCCCTCAAGGTCTGAAATAGCGACTTAAAGCTGCTCATGGGCCAGACAACCCAGGGCCAATCCACCACAAAAAAAAAGGAATCGCTGGATGCGGAAAGCAAAGCTGAGAACTCTGAACGGGTCTATCTATTGGCTTTGGGCTTTAGTTGCGACCTTCGCGATGGTCACGGCTGGCGTTTCCGCAGCCCCGGATTTACAACGCCGCGATCATAAGGCCGGAGTCGAATCGAAAGGACGCGGGAGCGACCTCTTCACGTCCAGCCGGCCGATCGAAGTTGATGAAGACGTGGATATTCCGCAGGAAGGCCATACCTGTTGTATTTGCGAATACCAGAGCTCTGATTCCCTCGAGGAGAACGTCTTCGAACTCGCCTGCAACCTATGGGATGATGACCGCTGCGACAGCAAGGTCGTCGTCGAACGCGATACCGCCACGTGCGATGAGGGAGAGGCCGAAGATCTCGCGTCGATGTGCCCGGATGATACGGACCAGATCATCATCCACTATGTCGGTCATGGTTTTTCGCCGTCAGACGAAGATTTTTCACCCACTGACCTGCAAAGGTCGGTCGATGTCTGCATCGCGGCGAATTGCAGCGTCTACATCGAGAACACTTCCTGCCAGATGCTGAGAGATGCCCAGGCCGCACAGGAATACCTAGACCAATTGCGCGAGTCACTGCCCGAGGGCGTGGTACTCGTCTATGAGGCGAATCAATGCAATAGCATCGGCGACTGGCCCGATTTCCTCCCCTTTTGCGACAGTGCCAACACGGAATGTTCGATTCAGATCGGCTGCGACGAACCAGGACCCACTTATCCGCACTGTGACGACTACGAAGGTGAACTTTGCATCGACTGGGTCCAGGGGGGCGAGGTCATGTCTTGCGTGGACGACACCGGACAAGTCCGGCAGCTTGAGTGCTGCACCGATGACCTGATCGACACCTGGGAAAGCACTGGAGGCGGGTGCGGTTACACGCCGTGCGCGGATCTGGAGGGTGATCTCTGTGTTGATTGGCTCGAAAATAAAAGGCACTGCGAAGCGGAAGATGGCTCTACGCAAGAAATAGTTTGCTGCGAAGGCGGATTCTGGGACCACTGGTGTCTGCCGGAGGCTCTAGAGATGGGCGCAAACCCTTAAAGGGAGCGGGACACACAAGCTGGCTTCCTCCGGCGCGTGGGCGGACAAAAGCCCGAAAAAATCCTTCGAATGACCCCATTTCTGATCACGGGCAATCAGAGGGACCCAGTTAAAAAAAGAGGGCGGGTCGGGAATCGTCCGACTCTGGGATCGGGGACTCCGCCCTCCCCTTGCTTCTATGTGAACCCAATGGGTCTGCCCCGCCATGAGGGCTTCCCTAGCGATTCAACATAACGCCCATACTCGGACGTTGTGCAAGAATGCAGCTTGAATGGCCTATCTCCACCTTCCCGAATCTCATTTTGCGTTGCGATTAGTTCTTTCCGTCCTCCGAGCGAAGATCTGCGAATTCACCGAGCTCATCGAGTCTTTCGAAGAGAGTGCGCGCCTCAAGCATATGACCACGCTGTGTGGGGTGAAGAATGTCAGAGTCAGAGAAGAGTCGACGATCTCTCTGATCGCGATATACCCGCGCCATGTCGACAAGCGGTATCGCCAATTGATCGGCCACCTCGCGCGTGGCGTCGACATAGCTTTGATGAATGCTGCGCATGCGCTCAAATGAATCGATTGCGCTGTAGACCAAGACATTGCGTGCCACCGCATCCGCTGGGAGCCGCTCGAATCGATCAACCTCAACCTTACGATTCGTCGCTTGAGGGGCGGCAATCAAGACAACTCGGGCGTCAAGTGATTGGCCGAGCCTCGAAATCGCTTCCAATGCGTAACGATAGTCATCCAGTGACATATTGGGCTTCCACTCGCTGGGTATCTTGAGGCCGACGCCTGAGCCCACGCCAAGCGCGGCACGCAACTCCATCGACAGTCGAACCGCAGCTGGATAGATCGCCGAGCGTAGGATCAGATTCATTGGCAGACGAATCAATGGGTGACCGGATTCTGTGAAGGCTCCCTCTCGTCGACCGAAACTCGACATCAAATGATCGTTCCAACCAAAGCGCACAGTAATCACATCAGGCTGGATAGATCGCAATTGAGTGCGCAAGAGCATGAGGCCCTGGAAGCTATTGTATCCGGGCACTCCACCATTGAAGACTTCGATACGGTCGAGACCAAATCTTCGGGCAATTTCTTCTTCGAGTAGCTCCGGATAGGGCCGATCAACGAAGTAGCCGTGGTCGGCAGGCACAACTCCAAAAGTGCAAGAATCTCCGAGAGCGAGGATTCGAAGTACTCCATCTTTTTTGGGGCCAAACTCGCGGCCTCTAAAGCCATCGCTATTCAGAGGCTGGCCCCGCACGACCATTGACGGATCGTTCTTGAAAGAGAGCAGCGGATCACACGCCCAAGTGCCGGCCCGCACAGGGCTTTTGCAATCCTCTGCAAAGCCAGTCCAACGTACAATCAATTCGACGCTCAAAACCAAAAGAAGCAATGGCAGAAAGCTGAAGGTGACATTTTTGATGACACGGCTGCTCTGTGTCGCGAGATGGGTCACGTGGCCGAGCCTAGCCCCCTGAGGATCACCCGGGTAGCCGCTTGTGGCTCGACCATTCTTGTGACAGAAGGCAGATCTAGGGCTTCTCGTGTGCAAAAAGGCGGCCGCGCGGTGCACAGGCCCGTCGATTCGTTCCTGCGCGGTGAGAACAATCTCGAAGGCATCGATTGAGGGAGAGAACGCAAAGCCGTAGTGATCGTAGTGGCGCACCGCAGGATCTGACGCAATTTAAAAAAGTGTCGGCGTCTGAACCTGACAAAAGTGGCCCAACATGTCAAACTTGCCGAACCATGGCAGCCGAACTTGAGCCACTCGCCGATGACCCGAAGCGCGCGCTGATTGCGTCGGCCGCGATCGATGTTTTCTCCGCCCGGGGGTTCTCTCGCACCTCCATGGCACACATCGCAGAGCAGGCCGGGATGTCCCGCCCCGCTCTCTACCAGTACTTCCAGAACAAGGGCGATATCTTCGCCTGCGCTTTCGCCGCACTGGTAGAACAGGCAGCCGATCGGGCGCTCGCGGCGCTGGAAGAAACCGGGACCATCGCTGAACAACTCGACGGTTTTCTCCAGAACTTCGATGGCGCTTTCTGGGAGCGAACCGCAGCTTCGCCCTATGGCGAAGAACTCCTCAGTGCCACTTCCGAATATGCCCCCAAGGCGGTCGGAATCGAGATGAAGCGGATTCGCCGCGGACTGGAGAAGTACTTGCGGCGCGTGGGTGCCAGACACCGATCCGCCGCCGACCGTATGCGTCTTAAAGGTTGGATCGACATTGTCGAGTTCGCTCCGCGCGGCTTCAAGCTCGACCGCCCCGCGGTCCCCGCCTACCGACTTCGCTTGACAGCGCTTGCAAAAAGCATCGCATCGGACATCGAAGCAAGTTCGTCCTGAGGCCACCTCGTGAAAGTTGATCAAAGATTTTGATTGAAGAATGCCAACGCTTGGTGTGAGAGACGTTGCTGGACTGCGTTGCGATCAACCGACGAATGCGTTCCGCAGGCATCGACTTCTAAGAAGTATGTAAAAACCTTGCTAATGAGGGAGCATCGGGAAAGATAGACAAAGTGCCCCCCTTCCTCTTCTATCGTGAGCGTCGACCCGGGTGTTTCCTCTGCATATCGGATCGCATTGAGGGCAGGGTCGAGAAGCTCGTCATGCCGGGTGGTCACCACATAGACTGGAATTGAGATTTCAGCCAGGCTACTGGAGCGAATTGCGTTGCCGGCCGCCGGAGCCATGGCGAAGGAAGCGCGAATGCGGTGGTCTCGATAGCTCTCGGACGCCGCTGTGAAATCGATCTTTTTGAAATCGGCTTCTTGTGCGAGGTCGCAGTCCGGTCCGCGTTGGCTGCTTTGACAGTAGGCCGCCATGGCCTCGACGTCGTAAATGGCCCCGGCAAGGGCGAATGCGGTGTAGCCCCCCGACGAGTGGCCGGCGACGCCGATCCGGTTCGGGTCAATCCGCTGTCCCCATGAAGGGTCGGCGATAAGCTCAGTCAGCACAAAGCTCAGGTCTTGAGGCCGATGCCAGAGCCAAACGGTTTCTTCGGGTTCATTGTTTAAGGTTGTATTGCGCCAGTGGTTAATGCCGGCAACTAGATATCCATTTTCTGCGAGCCGCTCAGCCAACCAGGCGAGGTTTTCGCTTTGCCCTTTATCCCCATGGGAGAGCAGGATCAGAGGGATAGATTTGCTCGGTGGGGTCCGGCTTGTCGGCCGTCGGATACCAGAGCGTGGTCTCGAGAGCGCGCGAGCGATCGTCGTCCATGAAGTCGATTTGGGTGTAACCGACGCCTCTGGGTGCGTCGCCATCTCGTAGCTCCGGAGACGGCGAACACCCCACCCAGGCGAGGCTAACCGCGGCCAGCCCTTAAACGCCGGGCACTCTCATCAGGCCTCCCCCTTGCTTGGTTTGATGCAAATTCTTGGGTTGCTCCGCTTCGAAAAGCGGCGGCGGGATTGTTCGCCCGATCGACAGGCTAGCCCGAACCGTGGGCCGCCTGGCTAGCCCCTCGACCATAAGACAGACTCCAGAGGCCCCTTTTGAGGCCGGGACTTCGAGGCCAGCCGGGGTCCTCTTGAACCTGAACAGTGATGCACCATTGCCGCTTCGACCGAATGAGAGGCGTCTGCGTAGTCTCAGGGCCTGCACCCCATGCGGTCAACGCTGGTCTTCGTAGGGGGCGACCGGCTTCCGCTATCGATTTGCAGCAAGGATCAATCGAGCGCGCCCGGTACTTCGGCTTGATTCTGGAAGGTCCAGGTATGGATGGACTCTGAGTGCAACGGGACGGGTACCGGCTTCTCCTGGTTCTCGGGGATTTCCAACGTGTTGTCGAACCCGAAGTAGAGGTCGTATCGAGTCTCTCCGGTGGCACCCGCATCTTCTAGGACATCGATGCTGGGAGTCAAAAGGAAGAGATCTCCTATTTGTCCATCAGCGGCCATCAGTCCCCGGAAATCCAAAAGCGGATCTTGATCGTGATCCTCCTTCTCGAAATGAATCCCGTCGTCCGATACATACCGGGCAACCGTGCTCAAACTCTCGACATTTCCCACTAGGACATATTGGGGATGAGAAGAAGAAGCGCCGAGGATATGAAAATCTGGGTTCAACACGACTTTGGGGAGATGCACCTCTTCGGGTTCGCCTACGGTTCGGCGGCCGCTCCTGTGGATACGCTGTCTCATGGTCTTCGTCGGGGAGTCCCCGGTGTGGTAGTACATCCAGTACTCCCGTGAACTTTCGTCGTATCGCACTGTAGGCGCCCAAGCACCGCTTTCTGGCGTGTGAATAAACCCGTAGTCCCGCCAAGTCTCTCCGCCATCGCGGCTGATTGCCATGCCCACCTTATGTTCCGTATACGGTACTTCGACTCCGGGAAAGAACGGGAAAGCGGTGTAAAAAAGATGGATCCGCCTGTCTCGATAGACGAAGACAGACGGATCATTGATTTGATAGCCCGGCTTTTCGCCATCGATCGTGTACCCGTCCTTGACCACATTGCGTCGATGCCAGCGAATCGCTTCGGGTGTCGTCCAGTTCCCGTTTTCCTCTAGTTTGCTGATATAGATCTTGTCCGGCCTCAGCGCATAGGGTGGGAGCCCGTACAAATCTTCAAAAGTGCTCCAGCCTCCGCTCATCAAGAACTTTTCGCCTCGATAGGTGAAGACTTCCGGGGCATAGAGATTCTGCTCCGCGGTCAGGGCCACCCGCACACCAGTCAAATCTGCCGCGAACGAATGGTCGTGAGTGAGAAGAACTAAGCCGAAAGCGCCCAACATGATTCTCGAGATGGCCTGTACGGGGAATAAGAAGAGGATTCGTCTGAGATCAACGAAAAGACGCATCAAGTAGCTCCTTTTGAGAACGAGAACGAGAACGACGAGAGTGTTCTGTGCCCTCTCTTTTGGGGGCCCCTGCTCGCCGGTTTGCCTCTGTCACCCGGCCTGTGGGGCATACCCCTTTTTTTGATTATGCCCCGATACGGCAGACCGTTCGTGATCGGGGCGTGATGGTTTCGAATCCCGGGACAGAAAAATCTTCGGATTGGCCCGCGTTTGATCAACCCAGCGGGGCAATAAGAACCCACATTTCCTGCAAGTCACCTTCGGTGTGCGGAGTCGTGCCAATCGAAATCAGATCTGAACAAGCCGGCGATGAGCAGGATCTCTTGAACCGACTGCGGGAGACCGGGGCGTTGGCCCTATCCCTCGCCGCGATGGACGGAGATCGGCTGGTGGGCCAGATTACATTGTCTCCCGCCACCCTCAGTGACGGATCTGGACCTAGGTCTGCCCTAGGCCCTGTTTCGGTCGCGCCAGCGTGCCAAAGCCAAGGTATCGGTAGTCAACTCATTCGAGCGGGGCTTGATGAGATCTCGGCACAAGGTGCGCTGGGGTGTGTGCTCACGGGCAATCCGGCGTACTCCGAACGATGCGGGTTCGAGTTGGCGCCAAATAATGTTCCGAAGCAAGAGTCTCGCGAGTTTTTTCAGCTCAAGCTGCAAAAAGCGGCAAAGGCTGAAGGCTGTTTCGCTTTTCACTCGGCCTTCTACGAGTCTTATGGAGGCTAGAAATTCCAGCCCGCCTCGGCACCGAATGTGACGGCCTCTTGGAATCCAAAATTGAATTTGCCCGAACGAAGTCAGTTTTACGGATATCGCCATTGCGACGTCCGCTTTTGGGATCAGGTAGGGCTTCTTTAGACCACAGGCTAGTCTGAGACGCGGAAAGCGACCCAATCGCAAGAGGGGGACGGTTGCGCATGAGACGCCCTCGCACTGAACGACCGTGTCCACGCCATCGAGCAGAGCAAGCAAGATGCTTTACGAAGTCGAATCAAGGCATTCAACCGCCCTGTCGGGAGACTGGAGCCGAGACCCCCTAGGCCACGCCGGTTCGCACCAACCGTCCGGGGCGAGCGCCCGTGTCGAGATCGTTCTCACGCGTCCGGACTCCATGAACAAAGGTGGCGATATAGCCACTGGCCTTCTGGAGAATCCGACTTCCCCCCGCCGGCAGATCCCGATGGGCTTTCAGGCTGCCGAGGCTGAGCCCGTCATAGTCGATCAAATTGAGATCAGCGCGTTTTCCAATCTCGATGCTGCCGCGATCAAACATCCCATACATCTGGGCGTTGTTCAGACTTTGCTTGAAGACGATATGCTCGATGGGAATCCGGGGCCCGCGCGAACGGTCCCGAGCCCAGTGAATCAGCTGGTAGGTGGGAGCCACTGCATCGAAAATAAGGTTCACATGAGCGCCGGCGTCTGAAAGCCCGGTCACGGTATTCGGATCCGACAGCATCGTGTGGATCACATCATGGTTGCCTTCGATGTAGTTGGCGCCCATCAGGATCGCATACGCCTCACCCCCTTCGGAGATCAGAAAGTCGTACATGACCTCCGCAACATCTCGCCCTTCGGCAACGGCGATGGCGCCCAGGACACGATTCATCTCCGGCTCATAGTCGACTGGGTCGCCCAAGGGGATCACAAAGGCCGCCGTATCGCGCATGAGGTTGTGGATATTGGCCATCGCACCGACATCATCGACGGGCACGTCCTGATCGGACAGAATGGCGGCCTTCACTTCGGGCTTCTGCATTTCGCGCACACGATCAGCAAGGGGAAGATCCGCGATCTTCATATAGGTCTCCCTGCGCTGGAACATGTGATACGTATCGAGGCTGGTCACAAAGCCGATCGGACGCGAGGCCACCTGAGGCCGAAGCATCGAACCCGCCGCGTTCTCCTGCGCGGCGCCGGCGAGGATCTCCTTCCATTCCGTCGGGTTGTCCGGAACCTGAACGGTGGTAAAGGTCACAGGCCGATTGCAGGACCGGCCCAGCCGCTTGATCAGCTCGAACTCTTCGAGCAGCGAAAATCGCTCACCGCCGATCGCTTCGAGATTACCCACTGTACTGGCCGGAATGAGCTCGAATACGCCCGAACCGGCTCGATCCATGGCCTTCGCCAATGCGATCAGTTCTTCCTCTTCTGCGAAGGTACCGGGAACGGGCACACCCGAAATCGAGCGGTGCCCTGCGGTACGGTTGGACGAGAAGCCAACCGCGCCAGCCCGAAGGGCCTCTTCAACCAGTTTGCCCATCCGCGTCAAATCCTCGGCGGTGGCGGTTTCGTTGTCGCGACCTCGCTGTCCCATGACGTAGTTGCGCAAAGCGCCATGCGCGAGTTGTGCCCCTACGTCGAGTGCGTACTCTCTTCGACCGAGAACATCAAGGTACTCGGGAAAACTCTCCCATTCGCCCCAGGGCATGCCCTCGTAGAGCGCCGTCCCGGGAATATCCTCCACACCTTCCATGATCTCAATCAGCTCTTTTTCGCCACCGGGAGGAACGGGCGCAAAACCCACACCGCAGTTGCCCATGACCACTGTGGTGACTCCATGAGAAGCCGACGGGTCAATCTGATCGTCCCACGTGGCCTGACCATCGTAATGAGTGTGGATATCGACCCATCCTGGGGTGGCCAGGGCGCCATCGGCCTCGATCACTTGATCCGCAGCGCTCGTCACCTGACCGAGCTCCGCGATTTTTCCATCGCGAATCCCGATATCACCGTTTTCGGCCGGAGCTCCGGTTCCGTCTACGATTTGCGCGCCTTTGATCAAATAGTCGAGCATGGTCCGTGGCCTCCTCAGCCGGATGAATAGGCGGCGAGTCAGGGCAAGCTCAGTGATCACCCAACCGCATGAAAGGTCGACCCTCGGAACCAACCGCCAGGGGGTTTTTGACTTAATTCAACACCTAGCCGATACCCCAAGTTGGTGCCAGAGCCAAGCGCCCGCTCCACACAGGCCCCCCCCTTCGGGAAGCTCTGCACGGGGCGCGTCCTCCATGCGGGTCAGACCGCCAAGCGACGACTTCGAGAGACTCGCCGATCCAGCCTTCTAATCTTTGGATGGAAACGTCAGCTGAATCGGAATTTCGGGCAGCGCCTCCACACGAACCAAAGAATTGCTGAAGCCGGAAGCGGTTCCGTCACTCAAGTGTCCAAGCTGAGTCATGTAGAGCCTGGACCCATAGACGGTCATCGTTCCGCGCCCCGAGACACCCGGAAAGCCTGAATCAGGTGCATGACGGACCTCGATGTACTCAAGTTGATTGCGACCGGACGGGACACCGATCGCATACTCCATCACATAAATGTCTCGATCGAGATTCCACCATTCCACAACGATCAGGAGCTGGTCGCCTTCGCGAGTAAAGCTGACGCAGACGTTCTTGCCCTCTTTGGTGGTGGTTGCACCATGGGCATCAACGTCCAAGCGAGTGTGCTCCTCGACAGCGCACCAGGCCGATTCATCGAGGCGATCCAAGAGCCGCTGCATCTTATGCGCAGTAATTTCACCGACTCGATCCGCCCGCGCTGCGGCCCGGGAAGATTTGCGGGACTGCCTATCGGAAGCGTGCGCAGTCGAAAAGAGCATCAGCACAACAAGGAGGCAGCCAGCAGAGAGCCATTGCATTCGAGACATTTTTTGATCCTCTTCATCCGTAGAGATCCAGGTCGAGAACTCGCCGCAAAATCGGGCGGCGGTCAGACTAGGCTGCCACAAAGACCGGCGAGCGGTCAATCAGTCATCGAGGACTTGAGTCAAACAGATAAGCTCTGCACGCGGCGATGGCAGGGAGAACCCTCTTATTCGAGGCGACCCCTCTTTAAGACAGTCTCAATCGACGGGTATCCGCCTCCGAATACTCAAGATGAGCCAAATCAGCCCCAAACATGTGCTCATTACAGAAGCGCGATCCGGGCCAATTTCCTCCGGACGCCGGCGGCCTCTTGAATCGCCTCGAGCATTGCATGCAGCAGTCCGCGAAGAGTCCAACCCACACTACTGGCGCTCGATGCCGCAGGTTGACCTCCCCAGGCACCGCTCCCCTCCCCGACCCGAGTGCGGAAATTTCGATGGACTGTGTCCCAAAGCCAGTCAGACCAATCGGCGGTTTCGGACTCCCGTTTCCAACACGTCATCCAAACGACCGGCGAGCGCTTGCTTGGCAAGACTGAGCGAGAAACCCTCGGCCACACCAAAGCTGATGTGGGGTGGCAGTGACAACGCAAGCGGATCCACGACGGCATCAATCACAGCGGGTCCATCATGGGCGAGCGCCGCGCGCACACCCTCCTGCACGTCCTTCGGATCCTCGATGCGCACGGAGAACGCGCCCATCGCTTCGGCCACCTTCTGAAAATTCGGATTCTTGAAGGCCGTACCGAAGGGCTGGAGGCCGGCCTCTTCCTGTTCGATGTGAACGAAGTCGAGCTTTCCATTGTCGAAGATCACGACCTTCACGGGGAGATTTCGCTCTACGATCGTCAGGAGGTCGCCCATCATCATGCTAAAACCACCGTCTCCACAAAGCGCAATGCACTGACGGCCGGGATGAGATAGCGAAGCCCCCATCGCATTGGACATCGCGTTCGCCATCGAGGCCCACGACAGAGACCCGATCAAGCGGCGGTTGCGCATGCCATGGATATAACGCGCCATCCAGATACAGGGCGTACCCGTATCGGCCGAGAAAATCGCATTCTCATCGGCTAGATCATTGATCGTGCTGGTCAAGTATTCAGGGCGAAGAGGCTTTGTGTCCGGGCCGTGCGTCACATAACGCGCCATTTTTTCACGCGACTTTTCCGTCTTGTCCAGCGCTTTCTCAAGATGCTTCGAGTCCACCTTCTCCGTGACCAACGGCAGAAGCGCCTCGACCGAGTCCTTCACATGACCCACAAGGGCCATATCGAGTTTCGTCCGGCGACCGAGGTGCGCGGGCGTCTTGTCGATCTGAACCTTGATGATGTCTTTGGTCGGATAGAAATCCGAAAAAGGAAAATCGGTTCCGAGCAAAAGCAGGAGGTCGGCCTCATGCATCGCATCGTAAGCGCCCCCCCAACCAATCAGGCCCGACATGCCCACCGCGTTGGGATTCTCCCATTCGAGCCATTGCTTGCCCCGGTAGGCGTACCCCACCGGAGCCTTGAGCTTGGCGGCCAGTGCCACCACCTCGTCATGTGCCTTTTCGCAGCCGGCCCCACCAAAAATCGTGATCTTTTTCGAAGCGTTGATCGCGGTGGCCAGCGCGCCCAGGTCAGCCTCACTCGGCCGGAGCACGGGCGTGTTGTAACGGACCGACTCAAAGGAGTGATCCGGCGCGTCCTGGGCCGCCACGTCTCCCGGGATCGCGATGACCGTCGGTCCGTTTTCAGCCACGGCCACCCGGATGGCCGTCTGGACCACGGCGCGGGTCTGCTCTGGATTCACAATTCGCCCGGTGTAGCGAGAGGCAACGGAAAAAAAAGCGTAGGGATTCAACTCTTCGAGCATTCCCGTATCAATCACGGAGCTGACCGTATCGCCAGCGATTGCGATCACCGGAGCCCCTTCCTTCCGGGCATCAATCAATCCGTTGATGAGGTGGGTCACACCCGGACCAGCCGTACCGCACACCGCGACTGGCTCGCCGGTCAGATTCCCTTCCGCTGAAGCTGCAAATACGCCGGCTTCTTCATGCCGTACGTGGATAAATTCAATCTGACCGTTCCGACGAAGACCGTCAATGATCGGGTTCATGGCATCGCCCACAATGCCATAACAGCGCTTGACTCCAGCATCCGCCATCATTTCCCATAGGGCGTCGCTCACGCTCTTCTTGCTCATGGACTTTTGCCTCCTCTCTCACTCTGCATTGAACTCACACAATCAAGTGGCTCGGAACAGGCGGGCAGACGCTCGGCTAAGCCCCCTGTCGCATCCAACGCGGCGCCTCCACATAGAACGGCGCGGCGCACAGAAAAATTCAACCGGTTTATATCCGTGATCCCCTTATATCGCCTTGCGGGTCGAGACGAAGAAACAATCTCGGGGGAAAGCCCGTAATGAATTTGAAGGCCAGCGGATGAGCAAATTTTTCATCCAGCCGCGCCCACTCAGCCGGATCCTGAATCGGTACGACACGGTAATCGCTTTCGACACCCTCGATCTCAACCTCAACCTCGGGGTGGGCGATGGCCTCCCGGTACCAAGCGCGAGGCCAATGATTCGCGCTCACGTAGATCGTGCCTTCGTCGTCGAGCCAAGCCAAGACTCGCTGGTTCGGAGCGCCGTCGTCGCCGGTCGTCGTGATGGTCAGAACGCTGCCAGCTTGGGGCTGAAAAATGCCGAGGAGGACCTCAAAGGAGAAAACAAGGAGTCCATACCCCAGCACGATGCCGATGATCACTTTTGCGAACTTAGGCACCTTGACTCTCCTCACCCAGGTGGGTTCGAAATCCATCGCTAAGTCTGGCTCTTTGTCCGCCCCGCTGCCACCAGGGGGATAGACCACACACAGGCAACGAGACGTCCCAGAATACCGGACGAAACGAGCCTATCCGCCGCGCCCAAAAGATCTGGTTGAACGCCTTCCCCCCACAGTGAACCCCTTGAGTAGCGGGGCGAAATAACTGAGGCTCAGACCCGGCAGCTGCTGTCTGACGGACAACCATCCACGATCGCCGTACAGCCTAGGCAGATACCTTCATTTGGACACACAGCAGGACTGGAAGACCCTTCTCATAAAAACGCATTTTCTCTTGACGCTCAGCGTATTATTTGGCGTGCCGCTCCCAGTAAACGCTCTTGACACCATCGAAGCCTACATCCACAAGTACCCCAATCAAGAACCAACACGCATGATGAACGAGTGGCTGAGGGAGCACAAACCCGGAACATTCAGCTTCACGGGTCTCGTAGACGATACGAACACAACAGTGGTCACCCCCCAGGCTACGGTCGACTACGGCTAGGCTGAGCCCAGCCTATCTGATGGACCCGCCGTCCTCCAAACACCCCAATACGATCGTTTCTTTTTAGTTTCTGTGTTCGACATGCTGCACAACATCCCAGCTGTCATTGTCAATTCGAAGAAGCCGATTGCTCTGATGCGTCCGGGACAGAAAGCGCCCGAGAGAGATTTCGAGCAAGTCGCCCTTGAAATCGACCAAGGGTTAGTCCTTACCCGAATGGTTGTGGTGAACAACGCGAAGGAAGTCGCAAAACTCGGACGTCAGATTCGAATGGACGGCGGAACCGGCAACATGGTGCGGGAAGTGCAACGCTTCTCACCGTCGATCAAAAAAGCAGGCCTAGCACTGATCGAAGCATCGATTCCCTTTCTCGATGCCAGCAAAGCCTTCGGAAAGAAGTCTGGGGATGTCGGCGACATCACTTCGGCTGGCGGCGTCATGCTGGGGCAACTCGGAACACCTGTCGATACGGTTCGATATCTACCGATCATGGTTGACGAGAAGGGCCAGCCCCTCCAGGGCGACAAGGCTTATACGTTCACCGTCCCTGCAGGCCTCGTCGAGGAGTCCGGCTCTTGTTCGATGACCGCTTATGGCACCGACAATCGCTTGCTGATTCCGAACGCAAGAAAGGTCTACGCCCAAACGACCTACTCAGCTGTACCAATTCCGATGGCAGCTACACAATCACCCTCAGCCCAGACGGTTCCGGGCAGAACGGCATTCCAACAGGAAAGCCGCTCTATGCGATTCTGCGAGCGTATGTCCCCGTGCAGGATGCAGACATGGCAGTCGAAATCCAGACCCAATCGCCATCTAGCGAACTGAGCCCGGCCAATCAGAGCTCCGGATTGCGCGGCATGCAAGGAATTGATTCATCCGCCGGAGACCATGGCTTTGAACTCGTTGTCCAAAAGTTGGAATCGATTTTCAGCCAAGAGGAGTCGTCGAGACTGCCGGCCTTGACGATCTTCATCGCATCCAAGCCGATGATTTGGCTCAAGAGTGGCGACCCGCAGACTGGGCAGAAGCCCCGGCTCACCTCGGACCCATCCGTTCCGGTGACACTAAAGTATTTCAGTTCGCCGTCGATCTGAAGGTGGTCCGACACGATAAACAGAATCGTCGCCTTTCCCGATCCTGTGGATTTCTGACAGTCGGTGCAATGACAGTGGTGGGTCGAAATGACTGCGGACGGATCAAAGGCGTACCGGACCGCCCCACACAGGCATCCGCCCGTTCGTTGCTCAGCATCCATGACCATTCCCCTAAATTCGACCAGACTGGCCACAGGATATCGGAGCTCTGGAAAGTTGGCGATTGGCTTATAGTCAACAGCCCCGCTCGCCCCAGGAGTGCCTCTGCGGTCGAGCGATCAGGCGACTTTTTTCTCTCATTAAGATAGACCTGGCGGATGAAGAGGGTGTTTCGCGCCCCATGGACCTCGCTCAGCTCTACCCTCAATCAAAGCTAGGGACGACGAAGTGGAAGATAACCCTCGTTTTTTCGACTTAGTGGGCAACGTCCGCGCCATGCGACGACTAAAGCCCGACCCCGTACCCAGAGACCTTCTCATGAAAGTCTTGAATGCGGGGGTCCAGGCACCTTCCGGCATGAATAGCCAACCATGGTCGTTCCTCGTGCTGGAAAAATCCGGCGACAAGCAGTGGTTCGCCGAGCACTACAAGGCCGCAATCGAGTCACGCTTTGGGGACCTATCGATGAGCGGCGAGGATGACTCACCCGTGGCGCGCCAACTACGCGCGCTCCAGTACCAGATGACACATATGCAAGAGTTCCCGCTGCTTCTGATCGTATGCGGATTGCGCGACTGGCCTTTCAAAGTTCCGCAAGACGAGCGCGTAGGCCTGGCACCGCCCAACTATGGGGCCATCTATCCCTGCGTACAAAATATCTTGCTGGCGTGCCGGGCGGTCGGATTGGGGGCCGCGCTCACCACCATGCACCAAGTTTTCGAGGAAGAATTGATGGAACGCTTCCAGATCCCGAGGGAATACGGGGCTGTGGTCACGATGCCAATCGGTTACCCCACCGGACGCTTCGGCCCGGTGCGTCGCCATCCTGCAGAGTCTTTGACCTACTTTGACTGTTGGGGCAACACGGCTTCGTAAAGCCTAGCGGCCACACAGCGATTTCCTTTGCGCCCCTTTACGGCCTCAGAAGTCCATCCGGCACCCAATGGGTGCCGGATCCGAACAGAACCCGTCCCAGTGCGCTAAAGGGCCCTAAGAGGCTATTCTCCCGACCGGGAAATCCAACCGCTCACGAGGAGGCTCCACATGGCCGATGCTCCGGTTTTTGATCTGATGGGCTACAAGCCCGAGGGCGATAAGAAGAACAGCACATTCTTTGAGGAATATCTTCCTCAAGTGTTCAAGCGCCGCGTCGACTCGGGCCTTGATGACCTTCTCTCCACGATGGCCGCCGTGATGGTCCAAGTGGATCCCGGTGATGCGATCAATTACCTCGAAGAGCTGACCGTGATGGGGCCCTACCGGCTCGCGTCTGCGCATATCGACGCAACCCATAAGGTCTACGTCCTCAAAAATGACCGCATGGAAAACGTGCCGATCATTCTCGTCTTCGAGCCCCTTGCAACCAACTACATGGATGACCTCGTTCGGCTCAACCTGCTGTACCCGCTCTCTCGGGAGAAGCCCCACGCCCGCTATATCGGAGAAATTTTCTGGACCGATGACGTCAAGGAGACGCGTAAGATCCTAGAAGGACAAAGCGTCCGCCTCTATGAAGAAGGCGAAACCCCGAATCATTTTTTTATCAATGAAAAAATGGCCTTCACCTACCCGAGTGACTTCACGGGGAATAAAGTGGGGTATTGGGATCGCTCTGCACCCGAGATCGCGGCCTTGAACCTGGGCGAAACAGTGATTCTATCCTCTGAAGAGCAAGCTCGACTGAACAAGGCGTCCGAGTGGGTCGAAGGCAGTGGCGTCGAGGGGCTCGTGCTGGGCATCGACCACCTGGCCACACGGGTTTTGATGGGCGACCGAGAGCATGCACTCCTCGAATTCCTGAGCCTCTCCCCGCACTACTTTTGGGGCGCTTACAACATCGCCGACCAAAACTCCTCGACCAACGTCACGCGCAACCCCAAAATCACAGACGATAAGAATTCGCCCGCAAAGGTCTTCACAGCCAATAACGTTCCAGCCTTCCTCAACTCCATCGAGAATCTCCCGATGCCGACAGAGGACTTCGTTCGCAACTACGGACACCGGATGCATCACATCGCCCTTGAGGTCAAGGATGGAAACGACGCCCAGGGGGAGAAAAATGTTGACCGCGTCGTCAAGTTGCTGAGAGACCATGGACAGAAATTCTTGGCCCATGTTGTCGGAGAGTGCAAAGACACACCCAATCTGAAACAGATTTTCTCGAAGCACTCTCAGTACTCGATTCTGATCACCGAATACGTCGAACGCTGTCATCACTTCAAGGGTTTCTTTACAAAAGACAATGTGGCCGCACTGACTCAAGCCGCCGGCGCCGACGAGCAGTTCGTCCATGGCCACCACGGGGTCTACGACTGATTTGCATTCGAGAGGCAGGCTTGGCTTGCACTTCAAAAACATGTCTGGGCAATCATGCGGACTTCAGGACAACAAGTGGGCGGATGCCCCGTTTGTCTTGATGCAATTGGGCAAAAAACTCGCCGTCGCGCTGACCGTTCTGCTTTTCGGTTGCACGCCATCGACCCCCGCACCCGAAGCCGTCGAAGAAACAACCATCGCGGTCATCGAGCCCGCCGACTCTCTCCAGAGCGCAATGGCCGAGTTGATTTTGAGCCTGCAAGCCGTCGAAGAGGATATCCGCCACTCTCCGGCCTTCGGAGATGAGCAGGAACGAATTGGGGGCTATCGCCACGTGCTGCGTGCCCTCGCTAAGGGCCTCGAAGCAGAAGTTCGACAGGACCCCGACTATCCCTACTTTCGGATTCTCGACTGGTGGCTTCGTGAGGGGGGCGATAATCCGGACCAACGCTATGCCTTTAGCCCGATTCGCGGCGGAGAAGCGTATCGCGTCTGGGGCGACCTTGGATCCGCCACCCGCGTTGAACTCCAGATCTACGCGGGCCGCCCGTGGGACGGCACAGGCAAGAGCGCGGGCTACCTGACCTTCGAGGAAATCGAACTCAACGAAGATGGCTCTTTCGAAATCTGGGTGACGCCCGAGGAGCGCGAAGGCAACTGGCTCCGCAATCCGCCGGAGGGAACGACCCTTTTCGCTCGACACATTTACGCGGATTGGAATGGCGCCCCGACCGGCGATATCCACATCGATCGCGTGGGCTTCGAAGGGCAACGACGACCCCCTGAGACCGAGGAAGAACTGGCGGCGAAAATTCGTGCGGCGAGCGTCATGTTCGGCACGACGGCGCGGAATTGGCCCGCTTTCGTTCAGCGCCGGTACGTCGGAGGCAGCCCGAAGAATACAGTCCGTCCGCCTCTCGATACCTATGCGTTCGGGGGCGCCCGTGGTCGCTGGATGAGCGGCGGCTACTTCGAACTCGGCGATGGCGAGGCACTCCTGATCCGGATCCCGCCGACATCGGCCCACTACCAAGGGATTCAGCTGGCCGATATGTGGATGGCCTCTCTCGAACACGGCAATCAGGTCTCAAGCCTCACGGCCGAGCAATCCGTCGCTTCAGACGACGGCGCCTACTGGTATGTGGTCGCGAACGAAGACCCCGGGCATGCGAACTGGCTCGACGCAGGATTGTTGCGGCGCGGGACGATCATGATTCGCTGGGATGGCGTCCAAAAACCCCTCCAGCCCGACCAGTACCCCAGCGCCGAACTCATCTCAACCGGGGAAGTCGCGGAGCGGATTCCGGGCCTCCGCCCCGCGACCCGAGCAGAGCGAGAAGCCACGCGCGCCGAGCGGCGTGAACATCTCCAGCGGCGAGCCCATCGCTGAAATCCAAGGCCCACCGGCGCCAGTCCGGCAGGAAAGGAGCGGACTGAGCCAGCCGGGGCTCAGTACTGTCGATAACGTCGCTGCACGTGCCGATGGCGCATCGCGATCGCGGCTTCGCGGTCCGGCGACGTCGCTGCGCGGGTCTCCGGCGGGAAGTGATCACGAACATCCGAGAACGCGATCTTCTTGACGCTCAGCGTCGGCCAGTCTTCTTTCGGCGGCTGATCCTCATAGGTATACCGAACGGTGAGGAACCCATGGCCAAGACCGGTCGTATCGATCCAGTTCCAGACGCCCGGGTCCGCATGGGCAACGACCCAGCGGTAGACGCGGTCCTCGGTAAAGTCCATCAAGGCTGGATTGAGGTTGGACGAGTAGCTCTCAAAGTCGAGGGATTCGCCCCAGAGGTTAGAGAGGTGGAAGCCCAGAAAGCTGGGTTCAACAGGGACTTGAGACTCGATGATCAGTGCTTCTTCCGCCTCAAGCTGATAGACACCGCCCGAATAAATATTCGTACTCTGACCGCCGCCCGTGGCAAGCCCTAAAGCGTTCGGGGGATTCATGTCGTTGACCGGCATGAACTGGGGAGCGCCTTCCTCCGAAAGGCCCATCGGCGTTTTGCCGTAGGTCTCCAGAAGCTGTGTATAGAAGGCGTTCCAAAAGCGCATTTGATGATTCGTCGAGTCACCAATCGTTTGCATCATCTTGATTGCACCCGCTTCATCGATCGGCGGGCGAGGCGTCTTCTCGCAGTCGACCCTAAGAATCTCAAGATCGAGCACGTCTTCGTTTTCCCAATCGTGAAAAAGTTCGCGGCAGGTCAGAAAACGTCCAATGTACTCTTTGCCCTGACTTTCGCGTCGACTCAGGAGAAAGTTGCCCGAATAGCTCTCAGGCTTCTCCGGAGCAATGAGAATTTCGAAGTGCCCGTCGGCGTCCACTTGGAGATCATGACAGTCGAGGGTCGCTGTATTAATACGTGTCCCCGGAATCAGTTCAGCCAAGGACCCCGAATCCCCCGCATATCCACTGGCGAGTTCAAAAATGACGTACTGCGGAGCCCGCGGACCAGGCACCGGCGCTTGACCGTGCCAATGTCGATGGTCTAACGCCCGCCCCTTGATGCGATAGACGTAATGCCCGTCGATTTCCGTGTAGAGGTAGACGGCATCAGAGTTGTCGATGGTCGCTCGGTTCATGGGCTGGATGGCACGCATGAAGCGCGGGTAGAGCGGATCATTCAGCGCACGCTCAATGCCCCCGAGCAGAAATCCCATCAAGTAACGATATCCCTCGGCGAGATTTCGCTCATCGGCGGGAACAGGGAAAAGCTCGGGGGTATCGATGGCGTCGCGAGCCGCCTGCAGGGTCGCGATCATCTCATCAAATGCCTCGCGCAGGTTGTGCTTGACCTGCTGGGTATCCTTCATTTTGATCCGCCCTCCGTATCCGAAGCCACTTCACCCTCGCCGACGCGCGGCCAGTCATAGCGTTCGTAGTGCGAGGCCAATCGAGATTCAATCTCCAACGCACCGACTTCGTAGTCGTCGATGCTGTATTCGAATTGACTCGAGTGACTCTTTTCTTTCTCTTCTTGCGTCTCTAATACTTCATCAAATTCCGGCGAGAAATCGATCCCCAAGGCCTCGTAAACCTGCTCGACTGTCTTCCGAGGAGCTCCAGTGAGATTCCGATAATCGACACAGGCGTGAGGCACATTCGGATGAGCGGCGAGCGCCTGTCGCGGCAAATCAAAGGAGTTGAACGAAATTTCAGTCAGAGCGCGCAATGCCGGAAGATAGTCTTCGCGGCTCCAGCCCTTCGAGGCCCAACTCACTTCGACGAGCTTCAGGGTGCTCGGAATACACTCGACTGGGTTCCGTAACATCACGACGATTTTTGCGTCGGGAAAAGCTTCCAAGAGCCCCTCAACCCAACCGCTCATGATCGGGTTCTTGCTGAGATGCGTCTTGCCTCGACCGCGGTAGAGGAGTTGGCGTTTCACGCATTCCTTATAAAAGCGAAGCCAGCGACGCCTGCGGCCCGGCTCCAAGTCGCTGAGATGGAAGAGATCAATCTGATGCATCAGGGGCAAATTGAGCGCCCACTGCTGGGTGACGAAAGCTCCGTTCATCACAAACTGATCTTCTTCTGGATTCCAGAGACTCATGTCATGCATATGGCGAAAAGGCGCAAACGTCCGCTCATCCCAAGCCTGGAGTCGCCGGTAGAGGGCGTTTTGGAGAAGCTTCTCATCCAGCCAACCCACCCCGCGAACGAGCTTCTTGAGCGTGAGCGACGGAAAAAACATCTCCCAATAAAGGAAATAGCTGAACCGCTCTTCATCCGAGGCCATCAGCCGATGCATCAGCGTGGTGCCACTGCGGGCATGCCCCACGATGAAGACCGGGGCGACAACCTTCTGCCGCCACAACGCGGGAAAGAAGAGATAGTCGAGCACCAGAAAGATATTTTGGAGAAGCCCGAGAACGGGCTCGAGCATCAGTAACCGGACGAGCATTCGCCTTCGGCCAGGCCAGGTCTTCTGGACCCAGGTATAGGAAAGCGCTTGATAGTAGATCTGAAAGTCGAAGTACATCCTCTTTAACCGCCCTGAAGTTGCGCAACGACGGCGGCCGCCTCGCTGTCATGAGCGGGATCGGATGGCATGGGGAACGTTATCCATGAGGTGAGGCCCCCGTACCACTCACGCAGTACTTCGACGATCTCTCCATAGCGTCCAACCGGCGCAAACGTGCTGAGCATCTGATCATCGATCACCTGGGCGAGATCACCCCATCGCCCTTCTCGGGTCAACGCATGCAGCCGCTCTCCGCGATCCCGCCAACCGAAAAGTTCGAGACTGGGCCAGTAGGACGGCGTCGAATAAAGGAATGTCAGAAGCTGGCGTACCCCCTCCCGCTCGACGGCCAGTGTCGCTTCATCGGGCCCCGTGACGACCAGTGCCCCCACCATCAAATCGACGGCCGACGGCTCTCGGCCCGCGCTCTGGGCGCCCCGCTTGATTCGCGGAAGGATGACCTCACGGAGATAGCGCGGTGCCGCATTGGTGGGATGCGTCATGAGCCCATCCGACACTTCTCCCGAAAGGGCAGTCATCAAAGGCCCGATCCCCCCCATGTAGATCGGGGGGCATGGATCGCCTCCCTCGCCCAAAGCTGGCAGGGGGTCCGGCTTAAAGAAAGGCTGCATACGCGTAAACTGGTAGTGCTCGCCCTCGAACGCGAGCGCAGCACCCGTCTGCCAACAGTCGAAAATTGCGCGCAGCGAAAGAATGTATTCCCGCATCCGTGGCACCGGCGCGCTCCATGGCGTGCTGTAGCGCCCGACGATATTGCCTCGCACCTGGCTCCCCAGGCCGAGCTCAAAGCGTCCGCCGGAAAGTTCCTGCAGATCATAAGCAGCGACTGCAACCGCCATTGGACTGCGCGGGAAAGCCACCAGGACACTCGTGGCGACTCGCAAGCGCTCTGTCGCATTGAGGGCCAATGCAGCCGCGGCGAGTCCGTCGTGCACCGAATCGGGCACATTCAGTCCTTCGTAGCCGAGGGCCTCCGCACGACGTGCGTGATCAGCAACCTTCGAGAGAGGCAGGCGTTGGTCCATGGTGGCGTAAACGCGAAACACGTCCGGCGGTTCCTTTCCTTTGGGTGCCACAGGGGCTGAACCTACTCGTCTGCAGATTCGCCCGTCAAATCGTCTCCGAGACGCTCCATCAACTCCGCCAGTTTTGCGAGATCGGCGGCTCGCCAGCCCACAAGATGCTCTTGGAAGATCTCATCGGCTGCAGCACGTAACCGGCGCCCGACAGCGCGACCCGATGCGGTGGGGCGCACCCGTGCGACGCGACCATCTTCCGCACAAGCTTCGCGCTCCACCAGCCCTTTCTTTTCAAGCAGTGTGACTTGACGGCTGACCGCAGCATCGCTCATAGAAGTAGCCCGGGCGAGATCGGAAATTCGTGCCGGCACGTGGTCAATCGAAGCCCGAAGCACCTGCTGTGCACTACCGAGCAGCGAGGTCCCCGCGCGTCCAGCGCGTCGGGCACCCGAACGGCGGCTTTGCCCGATTCGGGCGAGCCGCTCCATTGCGGCCTCGATCCGCTGGAGGCTCCGGATCATTACCATTCATCGAGACTCTTGCATTTATTTGATTTTGTCAAGTAATATGCAAGCGGAGAGAACGGATCGAACCGAGCCAGATCACCGAATACAATAAGAAGACTCTACAGGCGAGGTCTGTGTGCAAAATCGGAACCCCTCGATGGGAACTCGAATGGTCCTCCTTCTTTTGTCCGGAATCATCGGCGGCCACGCACTCGCCGTCGAACGCACCGAGGAACGAGAGGCCTGCGCGGTCAGCCAGCCTCTCAGACAACCTTTCTTCGGCGACCTCCACGTCCACAGCAGCTACTCATTTGATTCCTACATCTCTAGCCAGCGCAACGATCCGTGGGACGCATATCGTTACGCCAAAGGCGAAACACTTCTACTGCCCGACGAAGACGGCAACCCGACTGTAAAGGCGAAAATCCAACGTCCGCTCGACTTTGCGGCCGTCACCGACCACGCTGAATTTCTGGGCCAAATCAATGTCTGCACGCTTGACCCTTGGAAGCTTGGGTACTGGTGGCCTCACTGCATCATGACCCGCGCGTCCCACTACTGGACGCAGCTTCTTGCGGCTTCGTGGTGGGTCTCCCTTGGGGTCAGCTCCGCAGATGAAAGCGAAAAGTCTTTCGCATGCACTTTATCCGACTGCGACGCTGCTTCGGTTGAAACTTGGCAACGAATTCAAAACGCTGCCGAGGAACACTACGATCGAAGCCCGGAATGCCGTTTTACGACATTTGTTGGCTATGAGTACACCGATGCCCCCGATAGTTTCAACATGCATCGAAACGTGATCTTTCGAAACGCTGAGGTCACCCCTCGAGCGATTTCAACGTATGAAACGGGTTCGGGAAACGTGCCAAGGCTTTGGCAGCTGCTGCGGGAAGAGTGCCTCGATCAAAACACTTCCTGCGACGTCCTAGCCATCCCCCACAATCCCAACCTTTCGGGCGGGCTGATGTTTCGAAATCCCGCGAGCTTGGCCGAAGCCCAAGATCGCCTCGCTTTGGAACCATTGGTCGAACTGGTACAACATAAAGCCGCGTCCGAATGCCGCTTCGACCGAATTGAGGGGCGCGGTGTAGGCACGGAAGATGAGCTCTGTGACTTTGAGCAGGTCGTCGCCGACAATCTCACGATGCTCGGATCTGTTCACGGTGAAGTCCTCGCACCCAAGGCCGCTCCGGTCCCCGTGGAGGCCTTCGCGCGCCGCAATATGGTCCGAAACGTACTGAAAGATGGATTGGTGATCGAACGCGAGCAAGGCACCAACCCCTTCGTGATGGGTTTCATTGGGAGTACCGATACCCACAGCGCGACCCCGGGTGCAGCTGAAGAAGACAACTACACAGGACACCTCGGTCGACGCGATTCGGGTTATCGCAACGTTCAGGATCACTTCTTCTCTAATCCGGGTGGACACGCCGTGGTTTGGGCTGAGGAAAACTCACGGGATGCGATCTTCGAAGGGATGCGGCGCAGAGAGACCTACGCGACAAGCGGAACCAGACCCATCGTCCGTTTCTTCGCGGGACCGGACTTGCCTCAGGACCTCTGCAGTTCGGCGAAAATGATCGAGCAAGCCGATCAACTCGGGGTGCCGATGGGTGGGCATCTCCGGAGCGATGGTACGAGCCGCTCGCCCCGATTCTGGGTGAACGCACTCAAGGATCCGGGTATCCCCGGACACCCCGGAACTGACCTCCAGCGTATTCAGATCATCAAGGGCTGGATCGACGCCACCGGCGAGACCCATGAACGAGTCTTTGATATCGCAGGAGACGCCAACAATGGTGCTTCCGTGGACCCGAACACATGCAGTCCGGCAGGGACTGGGGCCGCGCAGCTTTGCACCGTCTGGCAGGACCCTGAATTCGACCCAAGGCAGAGCGCTTTCTACTACGTGCGCGTTCTCGAGAACCCAACGTGTCGATGGAGCACCCTGCAATGCCAAAGCGCCGGCGTCAATCCGTTTGCCGATGACTGTTCGGAGAGCGCGACCGCAGCCACTGCACTGGCCCACAGCCTGGGCGCTGAGGGAGACGTTTATGGTAAATGTTGCATCGACCCGGCAGAGGAACCCTTCTATACACCGGTGATTCAAGAGCGCGCCTGGACATCTCCGATCTGGTATGAACCAGTGAAGCCCGCCCTCGATCAGCAATTGGGGCAGACCGCCCGGTAGGAAACAGGGGCGTCCTTTCAAATTCTCATCTCGATTCAGAAAGCGTTCGGTCGGGCTTCATGCGACTCCACCTCACTTACGATATGCGGTCACCTGATTTTGGCGCGCCCAGCACCGAGCTCCACGCCGCCATGCTCGATCAAGTCGAATGGGCCGATGGACTTGGCTTTGATGCCGTAGGACTGGGCGAACATCACGGATCAGAAGACGGCTACAACCCGTCGCCTCTTCTCCTCGCCTCGGCGATTGCGGCCCGCACGCACTCCATCGCGATTCAGACGGCCATCCTCGTGGCGCCCCTGTATGACTTGCCAAAGCTCGCCGAGGATGCAGCCGTCGCGCAAATCCTTTCAGGGGGAAGGCTTGAGTTGGGGATCGGCGCCGGATACCGACCTTCAGAATTTGAAACCTTCGGTCGATCACTGGAAGGACGTTGGCAACGGATGGGCGAGACGATCGCGTTTCTCCGACAGGCCTGGACCGGGGAGCCGTTCGATTGGCAAGGTCGTCGATGTCAGATCACACCGATTCCTGCCCCCGCTCCGCCTCCCATTCTGCTTGGGGGCTCAAGCCCATCGACCGCCAGACGCGCAGCGCGAATCGCGGATGGCTGGTTTCCACCTCTTGACCCCAAGCTGTGGGTTCCGTACCGCGATGAGTGCGTTCGGTTGGGGAAGCCGGATCCGGGCTCGTATCCGGCCCAGGGCCCCATCTTCTTGTGGGTAAGCGAAGATCCCGAGAGCGCCTGGGACATGCTCATGCCGCATGTTCTCCATCAACTTGATTCATACAGTCGCTGGACACAAGAGACTTTTGGAAGACCGGCAGGGCCTTACGCGGGCGGCATGACACCGGATCGGATCAAACAAAGCTCGGCGTACCAAGTGCTCAGCCCCGAGCAAACGCTGGAACTCGCTGATCGACTGGGGGATCACTCGGTCCTCTACCTGAACCCTCTTCTGGCGGGGATTCGACCGCGGGACGCCCACCTCATGCTGGGCCTCTACGAGCACGCCGTACATCCCTATCTGGCTGGCCAACCGGGGCGAGAAACCAACGGCCCCCTAAAATCACCCCATGGGGATCCAGGATCCGGTTGACCGCCGCTATGCGGTCCGTTTATAAGTCAATGAACCGATGGACCCGAACGAGGTCAGCCGATCTTCTTTGGGATCAGACCCGTGTGGTCCCGTAAGGAAAGCCAAGAGGAATACTCGGAGCAATGGGAGAGTCACTGATGAGACGATACAAGGGCTGGAGGAAGATCCAATCGACTTTGGCCATCGCGACCCTTGCTGTCTTGGGTGAGTCCGGCTGCGGCATTTCTGGAACTCAAGACAACAATATTTTTGGTTTTCGAGAAGAGGTGTCGGCGGAGGAAGGGGGCGTCTACGTCAGCCAGCTTGAAAACCCATTGGTTTGGGGCTGGACGGAAGCCGACGATCTCACTTTTGAACGGCTCGATCCGGCCTCAGACCAGATCGCCCGGCAGCGATACTTCAGCGAAACTGGGGAAGCCGTCGTGGTGACCGGCGATCAGCCGGTCTTTTCGGGCAATTCGCTGGAATATGTCGGCCTGGTCAGTTCAGTCACGATTGAGAGTATGGAAGAGGACTCAGACCGAGCCCTGTGATTCTTTGAGTTGCCTTCGCTCAGCCTACCGTCTGACCACAGTCCGGTGACCCTGGAACTCTCCCGACGGTTTGGGCAAGATCATCTTTCCCCCAACCCCGTGCTCGAAACAATTCAGATGCGGCTCTCGGATGATGTGATTGTGTTGCCTGTGCATGTCCATAACTTCACAGCCCTTGATGGTACCCCGGCCCTCACCGGCCTCACGGAGAGAATGGTTTTCGATTGGTTCGATCCGGGTCGTGTCGTCACAGATTCGGTGGCCTCCTATTATGACTCGGTGCCTGGGGTCGATCGGGTCTATTCACAGGTCAAACAAGGCATGCTTCGCCCGCCTCGCTACATCGAGCCCGACCGGGCCTGGAATGCCGCGGGCATCCAGTTTCATTTAGAGAGCTTCGAAAACGTACCCCAAGAACTTGGATTGGAGGCACGGAACAGTACGGCCGGACTCCAAAGTCTCTCCGAAGCCGCCGCGGCTTTCGGAACCATCTGCGGTTCTCAGCCGACCCGGATACGCGACTTCGTCGAGGCTGACCTGGCTGAGACACCGGGGATCCATATCTACCTGGGGGGCCGGCTCGAAAGCAACGCATTCCTCAGCGATCTGACTGGCGTTGCTTGTAAACCCTTCAGTACCGCGCTTTGTAATGCCTCTCTCGGCGGGAATAAATTCATCGCGGTCGATATCGGCTATCCGCAATTTGGGCCAAATGTCCTCGGCCACGAACTCGGTCACATGCTGGGCTTGGACCATACATGGCTGGCATCGGCTTGCGGCGATGGGCTTGGGCCCTTTGGTGTGGATCCTGAAGAAAATATTATGGTCCCGGGTGAGGGGACGAATCTGACCGAAGCGCAGATCGAGCGAGCCAGAACGTACGCTTGCCTCTGGCTCAATCGCTGGGGCATTTCGCAGCCGGCCTGCTCCTAGGCGGGCGAAGGCAAAGAAATTCACCTCATCAATCATCTGCTTTCGGTCAAAATCGGTTTCGTCTCCTTTGCGTACCCTCTAACCTCGATCACAAAAAAGGCACGATGAAACGCTTGCTCAACATCGTGCTTCTCAGCAGCCTCGGCCTTTGCCTGCTGGTCGCAGCCTATGTCCCCTACGCGATCTTGATTCAAAATCCTGAGGTGATCGCCGAGCTCATCGAAAGCCCCGGTGGTGATCGAGCGAAGCGCGTCATGTTGATCACCCTGCCGAGTGGACGCCGGCTGCCGGTCAATTATCTCTTCGAGGCCCCTTTCGTCTACGCCGGCGCAGATGGCTCTTGGTGGCGCGAGCTTGAAGCGGAAGCAGACGAAGGCTTTCCGGTCTCTCTCCTCATCCAAGGAAAAACCTACCGGGGGTCCGCACGCGCCGTGCGGGACGATCCGCATTACACACAAGAAATCTTCACGCGACTTCGGCCCAATGCAATCCCGGGTTTCGGCACGTTGGTCGAGGTTCGACTTGAATCTGCGGCTAAAATAGAAGCCGGTATGGAGCAATGAACCACCTTCAGCAGCCAAAAGATGGGACAAGGAGTAAACCATGGATGCGGATCAGATCATTCGAACATTTTGCGAACACTGGAATCGCAGCGATGTCGACGCGATTGTCGATTCCTTCACCGACGACGCGCTCTATCACAATATCCCGATGGAACCCTGCCAAGGAAAGGATGCCATTCGAGCCTTTATCGGTGGAATGTTCGGCGGAATGGCGAAATCCGTCCACTTCGAGATCAAGCATCAAGTGGTCAACAGATTGGTCGTGATGAACGAACGCATTGATACACTGGTCCTACAAGACCGCGAAGTGCGCCTGCCGGTCTGCGGGATCTTCGAACTCACCGAGGGCGGAAAAATCTCGGCGTGGCGCGACTACTTCGACTTAGCGCAGTTCACCGGTCAGTAGCGCTTCTCTCCGTCGGCAGTTGGCGCTCGAGTCTGGGCGGGGCGCTCTTTGGCGAGGACTTCAGCTCCTCGCGGAGAGCGCTTGTCCGTGACAAACCAAATCCGTGTTCGGAGACCTTCAGGGAACCTTGAGCTGGTCCAAGATTCGCCGCAGGGTCTGATTGGCTCCGTCGGAGAGTACGCTGTCATGGCACATGGATAGATGCCTGACCTCTAAATCTCTCAAAGGAGCAAGAGATTTCCTGAAGGCGGATCGATCCCTGACCAGAGCTCGAAAGAGGGGCTCGCACTTCACCTGACGGTCAATCCCCATCAAGATCGCAAAAAGACGGGTGAAACCCTTCGAGCGAGGAATAAAAAAACAGAAATCAGTGGCGATCAGCCCGCCAGACGCCCGGTGAAAAAAGAGTGACTCGTTGAGCTTTGGCATTCCGTCGATGGGCCATCGCTGAAGATCAGCGCCAAAGAGCGCATCGAATTGCGGACCCAACTCATCACCCACTTCTAAATCGGAACGCTTCTGGGTGAGACCAGCCGGGCCAAAACTTTTCGCATCGGGAAATTCATTCATCCACTCGCCTAGAGAGAGATGGTGAAGGAGATTGGGAGAGACGATCGCACGGACTTCGCCAATTTCCTCTAGGGCGGCCTTCCGTTCTAATGTGAAGGGCACCGGCGAGATCAAGATCAGGCCGCCATCGGGCAACCCGCAAACAGTCATCCGAGTATTAAGCTTCAGGCCCCCGAATCGGAGATCGGACGGGACGGTCCACAGACGCTCAGCCACACATTGCATGCCATTGAGAATACTGGCTTTCGGTCGGCGACCGCTACAGATGGAATAAACCCGCGCATGGAAGAGCAGGAGCCGGCCTAGCGTCGCCCTCGTACGATTCCGCCCGGACGCTCTCCCGTCGCTTCGCCTTGCTCAAAAGTCACCCGCCCGGACTTGATCGTGTGGAGATAACCGTCCACAGGTTGCATCAGGCGAGGCCCGCCCGCGGGCAGATCGAAGATCATCTCTGGCACATGAAGCTGCAGTCCATCGAGGTCTATGACGTTGATGTCAGCACACTTTCCCACCTCCAGGGAGCCCCGATCGCCCAGGCCATAGACGTCCGCTGTGGCTTGGGTCTGCTTATGCACGACGAGCTCGAGGGGCAGCCTCTCCCCCCGACTCCGACCGTTAACCCAATGCGTCAAAAGATACGTCGGGAAAGAGGCGTCGCAGATCAGGCCACAGTGTGCGCCCCCGTCGGAGAGACCCACTGCAGAAGCAGGGTGTTCGATCATCGATCGAATGGCGTCGTGATTAAACTCAACGTAACTACCCAGTGGCGAAAACAAGAAAGCTGCCCCCTCCCGCTCCATCAGCCAATCAAGCGCCACAGCCTCAGGAGTACGCCCTTCCCTTTGAGCACAAGCCGCAATGGAGCGATCTTTCGGAGGCTCGTAGTCGCAGTCGTCACCGAGCCGGAAAATCTGTTCCCAGTTGGTCACCAGAAGTTGGGCGACGCCATGTTTACTATCGGGCTTTTCGGCCAAGAGACGCTGGCGGAATGCGGGATCTCGCAAGGTGGCCATTTTCTCAGCCAACGTGGCCCGACGCAGCGGCCGAAGGCTGGGATGCAGTGCGAATGGATGAAGCGAACTTTGGAGACCGAAAAGCATCCCTGTCGGTCGGGCCGGCACTTGGGGAATCACCTTTTTTCCGTCGGCTTGAAACTGCGCTGCTTCGTCGAGCGCGGCGCGGAAAGCATGGGGACGGCTTGGGTCTTGGGCCATGCTGTACGTGACCGTCAAACCGCCCATCTGCGCGATTTCGCGCACCCAGGCTTTTTCTTCTTCTTGATGCATGATTCCATCTGAAATCATCTGAAAAACAGACTCGCCCGCTTTCGACATGCCTTGCGCGACAGCAAGAAGTTCATTGGGAAGCGCCGTGGTGCCAGGGATCAGCCCGTGGCGGGACGCGTGCAGAATCGTTCGACTCGTCGAGAAGCCCAGTGCCCCCTCTCGAATGGCTTGGCCAACGAGCTCACCCATTCTTTCAAGCTGGCCTGCATCCAGATCGTCTTCGTGGGCGGCTTGACCCGAGACGTACGCTCTCAGCGCAGCGTGGGGAACCTGCGCTCCCACGTCGAGAGTGCGCGGCATCGCCTCAAGCGCATCGAGATATTCCCCAAAACTCTCCCACTGCCAGTCGATCCCCTCATGGAGTGCGGTCCCAGGAATATCCTCGACGGCTTCCATCAGCTCGATCAAGAAGTCCCGCTCATCGGGCCGCGCCGGCGCAAACCCCACACCGCAGTTTCCCATGACAATCGTGGTTGCCCCGTGCAGAGAAGACGGTGCCATATCGGCATCCCAGGTCACTTGCCCGTCATAGTGAGTATGGATGTCGACCCAACCAGGCGCGACAATCGCCCCATCGGCATCGATTTCACGGTGACCCGGCCCGGCGACTCCGCCAACCTGGGTAATGAGTCCGTCTTTCACAGCCAAGTCGCCCGAAAAGCGCTGGGCACCGGTGCCATCAACAAGGGTCCCATTGCGGATGACGAGATCATTTTGCACGCGATTCTCCTTACAACGTCAGCCCCCTAGAGTAACTCGCAGCTGGTCAGGAGGCTAGATGCCTGAACGATCACGATGGCTCGGCCCTGCTTTCGGATCACTCAAGGGCGATCCAAAGAGCGAATCCAAGTGGCTTCATGGGCCAGCGGAAACCTGAAGGCCTGCCGCACAGGGTGGCCCCCCTCCTCCACCGGGAAAGCTCGGCCCCTTACTCAGTCGCCCGAATGCTCTGACGCGCTGAGCATCTCAAAGACGGCCTGGGCTGCGATCGTATGACCGTCCGCGTTGGGATGCTGGTCCAGCGGTGAAACCCAAAGCTCAGGGGCAGATCGGCCGCGAAATGCTGGAAGGACCGACAAAGTCTTCATTCGCTCCTCATTTCCGAATCGAAGAATTTCATCGACCGCCGCCTCAAGAGGGTAGTCCTCTCGCAGTTCAAAAAGGACCGGAAAAATGACGAGAGCAAATCGAGCGCTCAATCGACCTGCTTCCGCTTGGAGATACTGAAGATTCGCCTGGGCCCTACGCCACTCGCGCGTCTGTTGTTCATTTCCGATGTAACCACTACTCAGACGACCGAGATACTCGTCCGAGCGCCTCGCTTATGCGTCCCGGTCAACAAAATAACGCCACAAGTGATTGGCCCAAGCGAGGTGACGCTCTCTACACCGTCTCGAAGGAAAAAGACGACAACAACCCAGTCGGGCTCAAAGCCTTCCGCAACGGAATCGAAAAGATGAATCCAATCCGAAGTCATACTGGCTAGGATGCCCGCACTGAACGACTCATAGAGAGGCCCACCTTGGCGCTGCGATTCTTCCTTGAGCTTTGCCGCAATGAGGCTGACGAAAGGATCAACCTCCCTTACTCCTGATCCGTAGGGAAAAGAATCTCCAACAAAAAGAATTCGTCGAGTACCTGGAAGCTTCGACAGGCCCAACGGTGGGTGTCGGATCACAAACCCCCTCCCACCCACTTCAAAGGCGCTCTAAGATCGTCGAATCTGTTGCTCTGGCAGGCGCTCGTACCACGGCTCACTCCAGAACAACCAAAAAAACACTTCAGCAACGCCGAGAACCAGCAACACAGACAATGCGAGGGCCGTCACGCGAAAGGCCACAGGTCTCTCAAGTTTTCCTTGGTTCGGGGTCATATTGCTCGTTAGTATAACTTGACCGATCGCGAGCCAAAGAATTCTGCGTGCGAAAGGTCCCAGACCCCGTTGAAGTACAACCAAATAAGGCAGAAAGATTCAGTGCGGAATGTCTTCCCGCTCCTCCGGGCACATCGAGAGACAAGATCGCTACGAACCTCCACGGAGTATCGGCCAAAGCCGAACTCGTTCCGGACAGACGAGATAGAGTGGCCTTCAAACTAGAGAAGTCGAATAAGCGATGAAAAAAAAACATTCGAGCCTCGACGATGCACTTCGAGAGTCGATGACACCCGAAGCGTGTCAGATCTCCGGAGGTCGCGGCCTCTTTATGGAGGTCAACGACACGTCAACGGGCCTCATTTGGATGACAACATCGACCGTGACCCTCCCCGACTATCGCAATCTCGCGATTGAACCGCCGCTCACGAAAACAGGCGTGGGTTACGCAGCGATGGACCGAGCCGCCTTCTTATCCTCTCCCGGATCAAACCAAGGCGAGATCCTGCATCGAGAGATCGGCGGTTGGGACTGGATCAACGTCGCCAAACCCATGGAGATCATTCCGCCGGAGAATGAAGGCGGGCCGCTTAGAATCAGCGTCCAGAAGGCACACGTCATTGGGTTTGAGGCCAACCGAAGTGTGTCCATTTTGCGGCTACCTCATGGTGACTATGTCGAGCTCGTTGGAAAGAGTACCGATGATGTAAAATTGACTCTGCCCAGGGGGGGCGCCCTGGAAAAAATCGATCTCAGAAACCCATGGGTGGTCACGCTGCCCTCGCCGACGGATGCCTACTTCTGGCTTGGGAAGACCATGCGGAGTTTCCAGGGGCCGGTCACACTGCCCTAGACTCTCGATTCGGAAATTCAAGCGCCAATTGGAGTCGTTATCGCCCTTCTGGATCGCTTGGAATTGCTTGATTGAGGAACAAATCCAAACGCCCTGTATCAGATGCGCGCGGGGGAGCGACATGTCATCATCGCCCTTGGATTGAAGACTTAGCGCCGAGCCAGGGCACGTTCGATCACAGAATGGAGAGAGGCAAAGATATGAATAACGAAGCAATGATCTGCCGAGTGGCCTTGGCTTGCCTTGTCGTATTCCTTTTCTCGGCAGGCTGCCAAGAGAGCGAATCCCCTTCCTCTCCTCCTCAGGCCCATCTCGTTGCGGAACCGAACCCTGTCCCGGCGGGAATCGATCTGGGAAAAACAACCATCTCCTGGAGCATTACTGGCAATCCGAGGGGCTATATCTCCATCTCGATTGATGGAGAAGAACCAAGAATATTCGCCGAATTTGATCAACCCGGTTCTCAAGAGGCGGCCTGGATCGAACAGGGGTCCGCTTATGAATTTCGGCTCTATCAAGAATCGAATCCCACGACTCCCCTCAAGACCCTGACCGTGGCTCGAGAAAAGACTCGGGTAACCGCCAACGGAGAGACCACCGGGACGATCTCGGCAAAACCCAACCCGGTGCCAGCGGGCCCTGGACCGGGCGCGACCACCATCAGCTGGGTGCTCTCAGAGGGCGAGAAAGCACAGATCTTTGTTTCAACGGGCGGAGAGGAAGAGGAAAAACTCTTCGCCGAGGTGGCCACAAGCGGAGCGCGAGAGGTCGACTGGGTGAGTGATGACCGAATCCGCTTCCGCCTCTATGATGGGCACTCCAAAGAAGCACTCCTCGACGAGGTTTTCGTGACCCGGAGTAAAACAGCCGCTCAGCCGTAACCGCAAGCCTCAGCGATCATCCGCGGGTCAACAATCCCCCCTTGGTCCAATCAGGCTACGGGCCGAATCTTATATCGAATCGGTAGGGTTTTCAGGCCGACGACAAAGCTCGACGATATAAAAGTAGGGGCTTCCGCAGGCTCGATCTCGACGATTCGATTTGCCAGTTCTAAAAACAGCGCGCGTGCAGAGAGGCGTGCGACGTGAGCGCCAAGACAAAAGTGCTCCCCCGTTCCAAACCCGAGATGGCGATTGGGTTGGCGATCAATTCTGAACTCAAACGGGTTATCGAAAACTGCGTCATCTCGATTTGCCGACGCGTAATACATGACAAGATCTTCGCCGGATCGCATTTTGACACCTCCGAGCTCTACGTCCTGGAGAAGATGCCTCTTCATATAGTTTACAGGAGACGTCCATCGGATGATTTCTTCGACGGTGCTTTTGACTGCCTCGGGATTCGCGCACAACTTTTGCATTTGATCCGGATTTTCGAGGAGAGCCTGCATCCCCCCCGAAATGGCGTTGCGGGTCGTGTCGTGTCCGGCAGTGAAGACGATGAGGTAGTAACCAAATGTTTCGATTGGACCCATAGGAGAACCGTCCGCCATTTTGGCATTGGCAAGAAGACTCGCCAAATCATCCGTCGGATGAGCACGACGATCTTCAATGATTCGTGCAAAAAGGGCGCCAAAGTCTGCGATTAAGGTCCGCGTTGCCTCTGCTCGATCTTCGCCTTCACGCTGAAGGTCGGGGTCGTCGGCAGCGAACAGCTGCTGTGTCAATTCCAGCAGTAGATCTTCATCTACCGGCTCGATGCCGAGGATCGTCGCAAGAACTCTTAACGGATGGCGCTGGGCAATCTCTTCGACAAAGTCACACTCTCCTTCCTCGCCGAGCTTATCGACCTGAGCACGGGCACACTCTTCGACAATTTCATCAAGACGGTGAATGCTTCGCGGAGTAAAAA